>NZ_JASHJA010000019.1:0-61954 GCF_030733445.1 Bacillus sp. MMSF_3353 | reverse complement strand
AAAGACGACCCAGGTATTAGGTCGTCTTTCAATTTATTATAGTCTATAAATAAAATTATAATCTAATGATAGTTTGTTTTTATTCATGGAATAAAAAGCATAAAATATGCAAATGTACATCTAAGGTATAGTTTGAAAAAAGTAAGATTTACATTATATAATAAAGGTATCTGGAAAAATATAGATAAAAGAAATTAGGTGTATAACACATGAGAATGGATAAAAGTAAATTTATAAAAATTGCTACTTCAATAGGGGTATCATCTTTTTTATTAACTGGATGTGGCGATTATGAAGAAGATACTGCTCAACAAGAAAGTACTGCTGTTAAAACGGATGGTGGAAAACAAGGAAATGAACAAGAAACTTTACATTGTGATGATAAAACTCCTACCAATGAAAATGTAGAAAATGATGAGTTATGCAAGGAAATTAATCCATCGTTTTCATCGTATAATGAAAACTCACATTTACCGATACTGCCATTCGTAGCGGGATATTTATTAGCAAGCAGAACTTCAAATATGAATTATTCAGCAAAACCCAATGTAATGAAAAAACCGTATGCAAATAATATTATTCCATATCGTGAAAAAGACCAAAGTAGAACTGGTGGCAGCGGTGGTGGAGGATACTACGGTGGAACTAACAGTAACAACAATAATTCTTCCAATAAAGTAGATTTAAACAAACAACAGCCCAATTCCTCAAATAAAGTGACGCCAGATACAAATACGCCGAAATCATCTACTACTCAAACGCCGAAAGTGAATTCTGGTTCAAGTGGAATTGGAAACGCAAAAGCGCCAGCCGGATCATAACACGAAAGGATAATAGGATCATGTATACAGAACAAGAGCAGAAAGAGTATATGAAAGTATGGTTTTCACTTGCGGAAGAGGCTGGTCGGAATGGTTTTACGTGGCCGAGTCTATTAGAAAATGAAGAATGGAATCAATATATGGCAACAGGTATGTATCGTATGCCAGTAAAAACTTATACTGCTATTTCAAAAGCGACAGAGGAAGTTATGTACGTGTTATATAGAACGTATCAATATATTGTCAATACAACAGAAGATTTTCAAAAACTAGGATTTCCAGCTGAAACGTGGGAAATTGCGAGAATGAAACATATTGGTTTGTTTTCATATTTTACAAGGTTTGACTTTATCGTAAATGGTGAAGATATAAAGTTAATAGAAGTAAATTGTGACACACCAACAGGTTATTTAGAGCCGTCTGTCGCAAATGAAGTGTTATGCCGTTATCACGACGTGAATCACCCAAATCATATAGAAGAGCATATTGTGCAGGCGTGGGAACAAATTAAACATGACTATAATATAGGTCCTGAAGAGACGATATATTTTACTAGTTATGATTGGCACGATGAAGATTATCAAACAGTTCAATTTTTAAGAAGCTATTGCTTAGATCAATCAACAGACTATATAGGAATACAAGATATCGTCGTTACAGATGATGGTATATATACGCCAAGTGGCGAACGAATCCATTATTTATATAGACTATATCCAATTGAATATTTAGTTTCAGATACCGATAAAAATGGGAAAAGAATTGGACTTCAGCTTTTAGATCATATAGCGCAAGGAAGAGTGAAAATTATTAATCCACCTGCTTCTTTTCTTATGCAAAATAAAAGTGTACTCGCATTAATTTGGCAACTGTTCGAAGAGGGAGTTTTCTTTGAGAAAGAAGAGCGAAAAATCATTCAGAACTACTTCTTGCCAACATATTTTACAAATAAACCGTTTATAGAAAGAAATGAATCATATGTTTCTAAACCTTTATACGGCCGTGAAGGCGGAGGAGTATCTATATACGAAAATGATGAACTATTGGCTGAAGATAAAACGAAGTATTACTTTGAACAACGGAAAATATATCAGCAATACATAGAAATGCCTGACTATACAATTGACACATGGGATGGTCCGTATACTGGTAAACTATTAATTGGTTCACACTGTATTAGCGGGAGAGCCGCAGGGTTATTTTTACGTGTAGGCGAGAAAATAACGGGAAACTTATCGATGTTTACAGGGGTTACAATTGAAGGGTAAATGAAACGGAAGAGCTTATCAGTTGTGATGGGCTCTTTCGTTTATATATAGTGTTTGTATTGTTTTGACGTATCACTTTTATTTTTCTTCATACTGAAAAAACGTATGTAATTAAGCAAATTAGTTCAAATAGTAGAAAAGAGAATAAAGTTTTTTTATTTATCTGCTATTGTTATTTGAGATCGATATATTGTCATTTGATTATTATGCATGTGAATTTATAACCTTTTTTTGAAGTGACAGAAATGATTAAGTTAAAAATTAAGAAAAATATGATAATATATGTATGTATTAGTTTTAAAAAATGGGGGAACAATCGTGAAAATGAATGACATAGTGGCAAGTACACAATTGCCAAATACAATCAAAACAATTACAAATGATTTAAGAGAATTAGGGTTAGAAAAAGGAATGACGGTTATTGTGCATTCTTCGCTCAGTTCTATTGGCTGGGTATCTGGCGGAGCCGTTGCGGTAGTAGAGGCGTTAATGAAAGTTATTACGGAAGAGGGAACAATTATTATGCCAACTCAATCTTCGGATTTATCTGATCCGAAACATTGGTCAAGACCACCTGTACCTGAAGAATGGTGGCAAATTATTCGAGATAACGTCCCGGCGTTTGAGCCACATATAACACCAACAAGGGCAATGGGAAAAGTAGTTGAATGTTTTCGTACATATCCGAATGTAGTACGTAGCAACCATCCATTAGGAAGTTTTGCTGCATGGGGAAAACATGCGGAAGAAATAATGATGAATCAGTCGCTATCAATGAGTTTAGGAGAGGAATCTCCATTAAGAAAAATATACGATTTAGATGGATACATATTATTAATTGGTGTTGGATATGATTCAAATACGTCTGTACATTTATCTGAAGTACGTACTGGTGCATGTGAGTTAATAAAAGTAGGGGCACCAATTATAGAGAATGGTGCAAGAGTATGGAAAGAGTTTGTTGATATGGATTACGATTCTGATAAGTTTGTAGAAATCGGTGTAGAGTTTGAGCGAAAAGGAACTGTAACAAATGGAAAAATAGGAAATGCAACGTGCCGTCTTATGAAGCAACGAGATATAGTTGACTTTGGAACAGAATGGTTTCGTAAGAAAAATCAGTAAGGGATGGTTACAATGAAGGGGAAAAAGGTATTAATTACGAGTGGTGGTTGTTTAGAAAAATGGGACCAAGTGCGTGGTCATACGAATATGGCAAAAGGAACAATTGGTAGAATAATCGCTGAAGAGTTTATAAGTAAAGGAGCACATGTTATATATTTACACGGTTATTTCGCTGAGAAACCGAACGATGTAAACAATCAATTAGAATTACACCCATTTGAAGGAATTGTTGATTTACAAGATAAAATGAAAAGCATAATTACACATGAAAAAGTCGATGCGGTCATTATGGCAGCGGCTGGATCAGATTGGGTTGTAGACAAAATTTGTGATCAAGATGGTAATGTTCTTAATATGAATGGGAAAATTTCAAGTGATATAGCGCCAATTATTCATTTTCAAAAGGCTCCAAAAGTATTAAAGCAAATAAAAGAGTGGGATCCAGAAACCGTACTCGTTGGCTTTAAACTTGAAAGTGATGTAAATGAAGAAGAATTGTTTGAAAGAGCGAAAAATAGAATGAAAGAATCTAAGGCAAATGTAATGATTGCAAATTCACCACATTCTTTATATTCACGTGGAGCGGTGCACTACGTAATTGGACAGGACGGTAAAGGGAAGTTATGTAATGGGAAAGATGAAACGGCGAAAGAAATTGTCAAAAGGTTAGAGGTACTATGTAATCACATTACTGCTTTATAATTTTAAGTATTTGGATAAGAGTGAATCCGCATAGTATATATAGGTAAGCGAAACTTTAATTTATGGGAATTTTACTTTTACACAAACGTTAACCATTCAAGATGGATACATAAAATAATTGGTGAGGAGTGGATTCTATGGAACATTTATTAAAGCAAGCGATTAAACTAAGAAATGAAAAGAAATATGCGCAATCTAGAGAGATACTAATGGGGTTAACCAATTTTACGCGGGATGCAGAAGTGCTTTTTCAATGTGCCTGGATACATGATGTAATGGGACTTGAAACAGACGCTGTGCCGTATTATGAACAGGCAATTGCAAATGGTCTTGATGGTGAGTCACTTTGCGGTGCATATATCGGTCTTGGAAGTACATATCGTTGTATAGGTGAGTATGACAAAGCAATTACAGTTTTAGAAACAGGTTTGCAGCAGTTTCCGGATAATGACGTGATAAAAGTATTTTTATCATTAGCAAAATATAACGTTAACGATCATGAATCCGCGATGAAATTATTACTTGAAACGGTTATAAAAGTAGACGAAGTTAAAGAATTTGAACGTGCGATTACATTTTATAAAAATCATTTAAACGAGGTTTTTAAATAGAGGAGTGAACGTATGAATGCCACACTATCACGAAGGCGAAAAGGCATTTGGATTGGACTCGTATCTTTCATCTTGTTATCAAACTATTTATTGTATGCCCTTCCGATTGTACCAGCCGCTCCGAAAGAAGTAGTGCTTGGTTCTTTGTTAGATTGTATGTTTGTAATTCCGGTTATTACATATTTCTTTATTATTCGAAAAAGATACTCGCTAACGTATATATTTCCTGTCGTAATAGCTGGATATATATTTGCGAGATTTATTATTCCAAGTGACTATTTACAAGCTTTTTCAAACGTTTCTTATATTATAGTTGCGGGAGAAATTGCTTTTGTAGGTCTAGAACTATTCCTGTTGTATAAAATCGTTAAAGTACTTCCTAATACAATCAAAAGATATAAAGAATATAGAAGAGAATATTCTTCATTTTCTTATGCGATTGATGCAGCGTTTGATGCTACTATGAAAAGAAATAAATTAGTAGATATCATTGTAACAGAGTGTAAGTTAATCTATTATGCATTTTTATCGTGGCATATAAAAGTACCGGAAGGTGAATCCGTATACTCATATCACAAAAAGACCGGTGCAATAGGTGTATATATCATGATCATTCATGCGACCATAATAGAAAGTATTGGTTTTCATTATTTACTTCATCAATGGAATCCAGTAGTAGCATGGATTTTACTTATTTTAAACGCATACGCAATGTTTTATTTTTTAGCTGAAATACAAGCAATGCGTAAAAATCCAATTATTGTTACAGAAGAACGAGTAATCATTCAAATCGGATTAGGAAAGAAAATTGTTATACCATTTACACAAATTGATAAAATTGCGTTTTATAAAGGCAAACCTTTAAAGAAAGAAGAAGAGAAAGAGGTTCTTGACGCAACTGTGATGGAATTTATAAAGGAACCTCCGACATTTGAAATAACGCTAAAAGAGCCAGTGAAAGCACAATTGTTATATGGATTTTCTAAAACAGTAAGTCGTGTTCATTTAAATGTTGATGAGGAACGGAAGTTTTATGATATGGTTACGGAAAAGTTGAAACATGAATAATACTATTGGAGTTCCTTCTAATTTAGAAGGGGCTTTTTTGTGGAGTAGAAAATGAGATTATATGGATTTTATCTTTAAAAACAAGAAACAAATTAACTGAACGTTTTCTTAGTGGAAATATAAAGGGGTATAATGAAAGAACTAAAATAAAAGGGGAAATAAAAAATGAGTTGCTTACGTACGTCAGACATTGAAATTATTGAAAGAAAAATCCGATATGATGGTACAACTATAGATCATGCTTGTTTACTAATAGAAGCGCAGCAGGACAAAATTATTTTATATCATGAAGTACAGTATTCTTTTACAATGGCAGCAAACGATAAGAAGTTAACAATCCCGAAAGGAAGTTATACAGTTGCATATTACTGGGTAAATCTTCCATATAATTTATACGTTTGGAGAGATCAGGATGGGGGGTATCTAGGTTCGTATTTTAATATTGTAAAGAATACATGTATAACGGATGAAGTGGTATCCTTTGAAGATTTAATCCTTGATATTATGATACTTCCAAGTGGAGAATTTTTTATATTGGATGAGGATGAATTACCTGAGTCGTTAGAACAATTTGAAGACGGGTATGTAGAAAAGGCTCTTCATACAGTCAAAAACACAATTCAAGAGTCACTTCCAAAAATCATTTCAGAAACTGCTACTCTTTATAAAAAAATAAATATCGTTCATTAAAACCTAGTTGACTTATCGGAAATATTTGTATAATATGTAGTTAATTCTATAACGTATTGCTGATTGGAGAAACCAAAGGCATTTTATCTATTGATAAAATGCCTTTGGTTTTTTTATTATACAAATGCTGAATCTATTCATTTAAATGAATCATTTCAAGGAGGGGAAGAAGTGACTGTTTCAATTGATGGGGTATCAAAATATTTTTCGAAACAAACTGGTACGGTTCAAGTATTAGAAGATATTAATTTTCAATTAGAGAAAGGTGATTTTGTCACTGTAATCGGACCGAGTGGTTGTGGGAAAAGTACGCTTTTGAAAATTGTTGCGGGGTTAGATAACGAATTTGAAGGTGAAGTTATCATCGATGGAGAGCAAATTGTAAAACCGAGTAAAAAACAAGGTTTTATTTTTCAAGAACATCGTTTATTTCCGTGGTTAACAGTTGAAGAAAATGTTGCTGCAGATCTGTCGTTAAAAGATAAGTATGTAAAAGACAAGGTAAAGGAATGGGTTGAAATCGTTCGATTGGATGGTTTTGAAAAATCATATCCGAAAGAAATTTCAGGCGGAATGTCACAACGTGTTGCGATTGCGAGGGCTTTATTAAGAGATCCGAATGTATTATTACTTGATGAACCATTTGGGGCACTGGATGCTTTTACTCGAAGTCATTTGCAAGAAGTGCTGCTGAACATTTGGGAACAAAAGAAAACGACAATGATATTTGTTACTCATGATATAGACGAGGCGATATATCTTTCAAACCGAATTATCATCATGAGTGCAAAGCCTGGGAAAATACATAAAGTTATTGAAAATAGTTTGCCTTATCCGCGAAATAAAACTTCTCAATCGTTCCAACAACTTCGAACGAAGGTGCTACATCAGTTTGAACACGGGGGACTGATTCAAACAAGTATATAGGAAAAGGGTGGATTATATATGTATAAAAAATGTAAGGTTCTTTCTTTTGCATTAGTTATATCTTTACTTTTATTAGGATGTGAAAAAAACACTGCAAGTAGTAAGAAAGAAGAGGTAACAATACAAATTGGTATACAGCAAGGATTAAGCCCGCTCTTACTGGCACAGAAAAAAGGGTGGTTTGAAGAGGAGTTAAAAAAAGAAGGAGTTAAGGTGAAATGGACAGAGTTTCAAAGCGGACCTCCTTATTTTGAGGCAATCGCATCAAATCGGTTGGATTTTGGTGAAGTGGGGAACTCCCCAGTTATTTCAGCGCAAGCTGCAGGTATTGAATTTACTGAAATTGCTAATACAAGTTATGCGAGAAAAGGAACAGGGATTCTTGCACAAAAAGATAGCAAGATTACGAGTGTAAAAGATTTAAAAAGTAAAAAAATTGCAGTAGCAAAAGGAAGTAGCGCATTTAATTTATTATATCGAGCATTAGAAAAAGAAGGTATAAATGCGAAAGATGTAAATGTCATTCAACTGCAACCAGATGAAGCGCAGCCGGCATTTGAATCCGGATCAGTAGATGCATGGGCCATTTGGGATCCATTCATTTCACTACATACGTTAAATAAAGGGGCAAAGGTTATTGCAGATGGTGAACTATTAAATGTTTCTTCACCAGAGTTTTTAATTGCGAGAACAAAATTTGCGAAGGAACATCCAGAATTAGTTGAGAAATTCCTTAAAGTTTATGAAAAAGCACGTGTATGGCAAGAGTCAAACTTAGATGAAGCGATAAAAATATATACTTCTGCAAAGAAGATAGATGAAGAAATTGTAAAAGAAGTGTTTGATCACGACAAACCAATTTTAGTTCCGGTAACGAAAGAAATAATAGCCGAACAGCAAAAGTCAGCGGATTTTCAATATAAGCTCGGCTCTATAAAGAAAGAAATCAAAACAGATAAAGTTGTAGATAATTCTTTCGTAGAAAAAGCATTAAAGGCGAAATGAAAAGAGGTTTTGTAAATTGGAGAATACGAAAGCTGTTATGAAAAGGGCGAGTATAACGATTGGCAAAAACAATGTAAAGAAAGTGCGAAAGACGAATGTAAAAGTGCTAGTAAGAGCGATTACTATACCGATTATCGTATTAATTATTTGGCAGTTAGCCGGCGTATTCGATTTAGTTTCTAAAACAGTTTTACCAACGCCATTAGATATATTACTAGCTTTTCAAGAACTTATTAAAACAGGAGAGTTATTCGGTCATTTAAGTATCAGTGTATTTAGGGCTGCGGCTGGTTTCTTTATCGGCGGGAGTTTAGGAATTATTTTAGGAACGATTGTTGGATTTTCAACGAGAAGTGAGCAATATTTAGATCCATCTGTACAAATGTTAAGAACTGTACCTCATTTAGCTGTTGCGCCACTTTTCGTATTATGGTTCGGTTTTGGAGAAACATCGAAAGTATTATTAATTGCGGACGGTGCATTTTTTCCTCTATACGTAAACGCGTTTTTAGGGATACGAGGTGTAGATTCAAAGTTATTCGATGTTGCCAGAGTGTTAGAGTTTAGTAAAAGAAAATTAATTACAAAATTAATTTTACCAGCAGCATTGCCGAACCTATTACTCGGAGCAAGATTATCATTAGGAGTTGCATGGGTGAGTTTAGTAGTAGCAGAACTTATGGGGTCTACAGAAGGTATCGGCTATATGATTATGGATGCAAGGCAATTTTCAAATACAGATATCGTATTTGTCGGCATTATTATTTTTGCATTCGTTGGAAAGTTTTCTGATTCACTCGTACGTTTACTAGAAGTGAAGTTTTTAAGATGGCGAGATAATTTTAAAGGAGAGACAGGGAATTAACATATAAAGTGAAACTTTAATCAGTAGGGGACATCCCCCACTGATTATCAGCCCTCACCAATCGGGATCTTACTGCCCGCAAATAGCGGGGTAAATTATTAGGGGTAATTTATATAGAGTATGTTAGTATACGTTTCAAAATAAATAAGGGGTGTGTAAAGATATGGAATTATTATGGTTTATTCCGGCATATGGAGATGGTCGATATTTAGGAACGACAAAAAGAGGAAGAGCAGCTGAATATGGTTATTATAAGCAAGTTGCACAGGCAGCTGATTATTTAGGATATACTGGTGTATTACTTCCAACTGGTCAAGGTTGTGAAGATCCATGGGTGTTAGCATCAGCTCTTGCGGCTGAGACAGAGAAATTAAAATTTTTAGTAGCAGTTAGACCAGGGTTAATGTCACCGACAGTTGCAGCGAGGATGGCATCTACATTTGATAGAATTTCAGATGGGAGATTACTTATTAATGTAGTAGCTGGAGGAGATCCTGTTGAATTGCAAGGTGATGGATTGTATCTTGAACATGATGAAAGATATGAAGTTGCAGATGAATTTTTAAAGGTTTGGAAGTCAGTATTACAAGGTGAAACGATCTCTTTAGAAGGAAAACATATTAAAGTTACGGAGAGTAAAGTTGTATTTCCTCCGGTTCAAACACCGTATCCACCAATTTATTTTGGCGGATCGTCCGCTGCAGGTAAAGAAGTTGCGGCTGAACATAGTGATGTATATTTAACTTGGGGAGAGCCACCAGAGCAAGTGAAAGAGAAAATAGATGAAGTAAAAAAACTTGCGGAAGAGAAGGGGCGTAACGTACGATTTGGTATTAGACTACACGTAATTGTAAGAGAGACAGAAGAAGAAGCATGGGAAGAGGCTGAAAGGTTAATTCAATATGTAGATAATGAAACAATTGAGCTCGCTCAAAAAACATTTGCAAGATATGATTCAGTTGGACAAAAACGAATGACACATTTAAATAAAGGAACGAGAGAGTCGTTAGAGATAAGTCCTAACTTATGGGCTGGAATTGGGCTTGTAAGAGGTGGTGCTGGCACTGCGCTTGTTGGAGATCCGCATACAGTAGCAGAAAGAATAAAAGAATATGAAGCGTTAGGAATTGATACGTTTGTATTATCAGGATACCCCCATTTAGAAGAGGCATATGAAGTGGCAGAACTGTTATTTCCTTTATTGAAAGACGAGAAGGAACAAGAAAATAAAATTGTTGGTGAAATGATAGCTGATGCATATGCATTAAAAAAATAGTGAGAAATAAAGTTGAACCAATCGGCTATTAACAGGCAGTTTCACTTATGTTTTGCTTCATTTTGTTTACTGCCTGTTAATACGGGATAAAAAAACTCGCAAGTATTTCACTTGCGGGTTTTCGTCGTAAACTATTAGAAAATATGGTAAAATTAAATAGTAACTTAAGGTACGGTTGGTTGTTCAATTATCACTTCTCCAAATAGGAGGGGGGTGATAATACGTGAGTGAAATAGCGTTGCTACTGCAGGGTGGACTGTTTCTCGTTGCATTGTTAACGTTCGTCGTCGTTTTAATAGACAAGCTCAAAAAATAACAACCCACCTATGCCAATAGAATGTGGGTTGTTTTGTTTGTAAGAAACAAATAGGATAAATGAACAATCCAATCTGCTAAGTTACGTGGACTAGTGTGTAGCCGCACACTGGTCTTTTTTATTTATTTACAATTAATAATTGGTTTATGTGATTGTATTGTTCTTTTCATACTTATTATAACACAGTGTCTTTTCATCAAGAAAGGAGACCGTATGTTCTGATTTCGATTAAATAGTAGGTTTTTTTTCTTTAAATAGCCCATCCATATACTGTTTTAAAGTTTGGACATAAAATTCCTGCCTATTTACATCATTTACGCCGACAATTGGAGATGAAAGTTCATATCTCTTTTCTGATAAATGAACGACAACGTCAAATATATCAAATAGACGAATGAAACAGAACAGGCCATCTTTATCACTTAATAAAATAAAGTAATGGTTCTCGCTATTTGTATTTAATGTATTCCATAAAGAACTTTTACTTAAATCGCGAACTATACTTTTTTCTTTTAATTCCATAAAATCGGCATTTGATAGAATGTTAGAAATAACAATCGCATCTGGATCTTCAAAATAGCCATCAACAGCTTGGACAGCGAAAGTATAAGCTGTTTTTAATACACTCATTTTGTATTTACGGTTATCTAAAAGTAATTCACGTTGAATAGAGCTAGCTACTTTCGTTACACGTTCTTCTTTCCAAATTTCATTATGTAGCGAAATATCGTGCTTTTTACATAGTTTCATAATTAATGCATTGGAATAAAGTATTTCATCACTTACTTCAACAACATCTGTCTCAGCAGCCGCAAGTTCCTCACCATGTTCATTCGTATAGAGCGGGGAATCAATTTGTTTTTTCATTTGCTCAATCTTAAATTGACTTAATTTATGCCGAATTAAGGGGCGATCAATATTTGCTGTCATTTGTTCATGGCAAGTATCACAAATTGAGTTTGTGAAATAATATCCACATAATATTTCGGGGATGACATATTGTTCACTAAGTTCTTTCGTATCTTTTCTGCATATGATGCATTGTGTCATTTTTATCACCTTTACCTGCAAATTTGTATGTAATCTCATTGTAGTGTATTTATTGGTATTTTGGAATATTGTAAAGGAAAATATTATGTGAAATTCTTGCTTATTTTGGTACAATGAAGAGAAGTGCTAGTTTAAAGGAGGACGTTTTTTTGAAATCGAAAGTGCACTTTTGGACATTAGAAGTGCTAATGGTTGTAGCGATCATATTTATTTGCACAAAAATATCGTTTCTATTTCAACCGATTGGTATCTTCATATCAACGTTGTTTTTCCCAATCTTAATCGCGTTATTTTTATACTTCATATTTAACCCATTGTTAGTCTTTTTGGAGAATAAAAAAGTACCTAGAAATTTAGCGATTTTACTGTTATATCTTTTTATTATAACATTAACTGCAGTTGGAGTTGGGGTAGTTGTTCCAACGATCTCGCAACAGTTAATGGATTTAGTAAAAAATATGCCCGGTTATATTAAAGAGGGAAAACTATACATACAAGATTTATCCCATCATAGATTGTTTGAATGGTTATCTACACAAAACTATGTTTCCATTGAAACAATTGAAAAAAATGCAATTGAATACTTAAAGGATATACCAAACACAATTACGTCGAGTGCAACGGCTTTATTTGGTATTATAACGAACGTCGCATTAGTTATCTTTACAGTACCGTTTATTTTATTTTATATGTTTAAAGATGGACATGCGTTTCCAGGGAAAGCAGTTAGTCTATTACCTGAGTCTTACCGTGAAGAAGGACTTCGTATCATTAAGGAAACGAACGAAACATTATCTGCATATATTCAAGGACAAGCGCTCGTTTGTATATTTGTAGGTGCTTTTACTTTTATCGGTTATTTAATTATCGATTTACCGTACGCTTTCGTTTTAGGAATTATAGCAGCATTTACAAATATCATTCCTAACCTAGGTCCATTTATCGGTGCAGCACCAGCTGTTATTGTAGGTCTGTTCGTATCTCCGATGCAAGCGTTGTACGTAATTATTATCGTAACAATTGTACAACAGTTTGAAAGTAACATCATTTCACCGCGTATTATGAGTTCAAAATTAAATATCCATCCGTTAACAATTATTATTTTAATTTTAGGGGTAGGTAACTTTGCGGGAATTATCGGAATGATTTTGGCAGTACCAGTTTATGCAGTAACAAAAACAGTTGTATCGAACTTAGTGAGATTGTTTAAGACGAAACGAAGTAATCGAAAATAGTATAAGTTGAGAAAGATACACCGCTTTTTAAGTGGTGTATCTTTTGTTTGTTAATCAATGTAAAAAAGTGTATGCATAAACTTTTATTATATATTTATTACATATCAAATATAATGATAAACTTGTATGATATAGCCCCAATAAAAATTATGTTATGTGGAATCCCTCTGAACTATCCAAATCATTTCCTTACAGCGTGCTAGCAACATCATAATCGACCCCTTTCAAATTTTATATTTTTAAAAGATTATAGATGAGAGTAGTACTTGCTTCTACGATCTCGAATTTCGTCTATAACCTGTTTATATTGTTGTTCTTGTTTTAATTCCGCATCAGAATAGTTTTTTTTCTGAATTGTAATTGTTAAAAAGAAAAGGTGAAACTTCATGATACATTCCTCCTTTCGAAAGGAATTATAGATGGCTACAGTAGTGACTTTGACGTTCTTTTACATCCTCCATAGCTTTATTAATTTGATGGTCATGCAATATCTCACTGTCTGAGAACTTAGTTTTGTGAATGGTGATCGTTAAAAAGAATACTTTAAATTTCATTTGTTTTTTCCCCTTTAAAAGTTATTTAGAAAAGACGGCTGTAATAAGAAGCTTGGTGCTCTTTCACTTCGTCCATAATAGTTTGAATGTGTTGCTCACGCAAAATCTCACTTTGAGAAAGCTTACGTTTTTGAATGGTGATTGTTAAAAAGAATGCTTTGAATTTCATGAAGGTATTGCTCCTTTAAAATATATTTTTAATACATTTGCGTATAGTATGAACTTTTAATGTCAGTCATTTTATCAGTCAGTTGTTTTAATTGTTGTTTACGAATGATTTCATCTTCAGATAAAGTGTTTTTCTGAAGTACAGTTGTAAAAAAGAAAATATGAAAAGTCATAAATGAATTCCTCCTTTCGAAAAGGAATTACAGGTGATCACAATAAAGCGCTTGGCGCTCCTTAACATCATTCATAGCTTTTTCAATTTGCTCATTATGAAAAATTTCATCTTTGGAAATTGTATTTCTTTGAATCGTAATACTTAAAAACAATACGCTAATGGTCATCGAATGTTGCTCCTTTCTTTAAAAAATAATATAAGAGGCTAAAAAATCGCACAAAAAAGCCACAGGAAGATATAGTTCTCCTATGGCTGGGCGTCAAAAGGCCACAGGAAAGTATACGACCTCCTGTGGCGAATTTATGAATTAATAGAAATAAAGTGCGATTTTCAATTCTCCATTAGGGTGGTCGAATTCATATTTAATTGTCCGAAAAACAAAGGTGCAGTTAACGCTAAAGTTAAAGCATGTAATTGTAATTTCATCATTTCCTTCGACCTCCTTTTAGAATTTTTTCTTACGTTAGTAAGTATATACAATTAATGGATAATTGTAAACATAAAAAATGAAAATTTTTAATTTTGATTAAAATGCGTATATTTTAAAGGGTTTTGGAAAGAAGTATTGTAATGAACGAAATATCGATAAAATGGGGGATGCTAAATGAAATATATGCATCGTAATGTAGTTGTTATGCTAACAATTTTTTTATGTATTACTGCTTGTTCTAGCGGAGAAAGAATAAAAGAAATATCTGATGTTGAACCTAGTGACTTTAAGAAATATGCTGGGACATACGTTGGTAATAACTCAGATGTAGTTGCAATTGTTAATCATTTACCCGGTGGTGATACATTTCAAAGTATTAGTTTGGAGAATGAAAGTATAAAGGTAAACTATGGTGCAAATGGAACTCTGACAGAAGACATGGTTGAGACGTATTGGTTTGATGGCAAGGACACAATGGAGAAGAATTTTCTCTTTAACGTTATTTATCTAGCGATTTTAGTACCAAATGCGAAAAGTTACGAGTTTCAAGTAGAAAATAAAAATTTCACGATAAAAAGAGAAGATATACTATCAATCTTGTATGAAAAATTTGATGATTTTCCAAAAGAAAATGATATATGGGATAAAAAGAAAGTAGTAAAGTTCCTTAACGATAATAGCGAAAAAATTACAATGTTTATAAATGAGAAAGAGTTTCGGAAATCTATATTTGTTAAATATCCAGTGCAGTAGTTGAAATGATAGGAGGAGAATAGGTGGAGTTAGTATACAAAATTACTTATCATCGAATGCAAGATCATTATTTACCTAAGTTATTACAGGCAATTAGCCTCGTTAGTGAAGAAGATTTGTGGAAACAAAGGGACTCTATTAATTCAATTGGTGGAATCGTACTGCATATTAGTGAACATATACAGAGAAATACTAGTCGTTATAAAAATCCAAATATAGTTTTTGAAAAGGGAATCGAGGAGTATTTTCCAGTAAAGCGACAACGTACTGAAGTTTTGCTACAGTACGTTGAAGAAGTATTTGATGAATGGAGAAAAGCATATTTACAAGCATGCGAAGAAAAAAAGCATATGGATCTTCATAGCTTATTACATTTAGCGGAGCATACAAGTTATCATTTAGGGCAAGTAGTAGATCGTACAAAGTCCATAACGGAACAACAATTTAACTTTTGTCAAAATGGAATAAATGAAAAGAATTTGAGAACAAGAGTTGAAACTTTGGAATTTTAGAAAAGAGAGTCATTCTTAAACGAATGACTCTCTTTTTTTGTAAAAGAAATTTATGGAAATAAAAATTTTAATGTGGTATGGTTAATTACATAAGTAATGAACCTAAGAACCTAAGGTGGTGAAATTGTGAAACCTACTCTGGAGCAAAATAAATTAATATACTTACAAATTGCAGAAACGATTGAATCTGATATTTTAAAAGACATATTACTTGAAGAAGAACAAGTTCCATCAACAAATCAATTTGCGAAGATGTTACAAATAAATCCAGCTACTGCAGCTAAAGGGGTAAATGTATTAGTGGATGAAGGGATTCTATATAAAAAGAGAGGGATTGGGATGTTTGTTGCAAAGGGAGCGAAAGAAGTCGTACTTAAAAAAAGACAAAATACTTTTATGACTGAATATTTACCTAAAGTGTGGGAAGAAGCAAAAGTACTAGAAATATCCAAAGATGAATTGATGGATATGATTCAAAAAATTACGAAGGAAGGGAAATAGGGATGATTGCACTTGAAACAAAAGCCGTAACGAAAAAATATAAAAAGAAAATAGCAGTAAATGAAGTAACGATTTCATTGGAAGAGCATAAAATATATGGTTTGCTCGGTAGAAACGGGGCAGGAAAAACGACACTATTAAATTTACTTGCAGGCCAAATTACTTCAAGTAGTGGAAGTATATCAATATTTGGCGAACATGTTTTTGAAAATAGTAAAGCGATGCAAAATATTTGTTTTATTAAAGTGAAAGAAGCTGCGTATCTAAATAATAAAATTAAAGAAATTTTTAATTTATGTAACATGTTTTATAAAAACTGGGATCAAGAGTTTGCTGAAGAACTTGCCAAGAAATTTCAACTTAATTTGAAAGAAAAATACCATAAACTATCACATGGAATGCAAACTGTTGTAGGAATTATTCAAGGATTAGCAAGTAGGGCGCCAATTACCATTTTTGATGAACCAACTACAGGTTTAGACGCAGCACATCGCGAGTTGTTTTATAGTTTACTACTAGAAGATTACGGTGAGTATCCACGAATAATAATATTATCAACACATTTAGTAGAAGAAGTAACCCATGTTATTGAAGATGTAATCATCATAAAAGCAGGCGCACTTGTTGTTCAATCATCGGTGGAAGATTTATTGCAACAAGCTCATATTATTTCAGGAAAAAAAGATAAAGTAGATGAGTTTTCGATAAATAAAAAAATAATAAATCGAGAAGTTTATGGAAATAAGGGGATTGCTGTTATATGGGAAGAACTTTCTAATGAAGATTATTACTCTCTTGAAAAAGAAGGGTTACTGATTGATAGAATTACATTACAAAAACTATTTATACACATAACTGGTGGTGAAGTGAAATGACGATGTTAATGAAGCAAATGCTGCTCATTTAAATGGAGCGAACATTGGTTATTTACCTGAAATTATAAATAACCCTTCAATAGCAATTATGTTATTTATAGTAGGGAGTGTTTTCATCATACAAGATGAGCTATTTCGTTTAGCAGTTTCATTCGGTGTAACGAGAATACAATATTTTATCGGAGCAATTTGTTACATTGTACTTCAATCTGCATTATTTTCATTTCTTCAAGTTATGCTTTTACAAGATTTAAAATATAACTTAGTAAATGTTAATTTTGGACAGCAATCGGTACAACAATTTATTTTGCAATTTTTATTTTATGTTACAACAGCATGTTTCTTTCAAGTGGTAGTAGTTTTTAAGCAACGATTTAAGTGGATTGGTCTTATGATTGGTGGAACACTTTTCTTATCAACAAATAGTGTGCTTTATGGGGAAGCAGGAGTAACCAGTTTATTATTTACGAGTGATGTATCCTCAGTAGATATTCCATATTTTACTGTTATTTCAATTGGATTAACTGTTCTTTATATCATAACTAGTAGTATATTTATTCGAAAAGTATCATTCGAAAAAACGATTTAAAATAGTATTAGATTACTATAGAGAGAAGGGTAGCAAATGGGAGACACATCTTCACTCATTACATTTTTTTTATGCATTGCACTAATAATATTCTGGCGTCGTTATCGATCTATGTATAAACCTATAAAGGGAACTGGGCTACGTATTTTGTGGCCATTATTATTTTTAACACCGGGTGTTTTATGGTTTTTTGGTCCCGTACATCCAGCTATAGTACAAGTAGTTATAGCAGTATCGATTGGAATTCTTCTCGCCGTACCACTTATAGTTTTAACAAATTATGAACGAAGAGATGATGGGAATATTTATACGAAAAAAAGTGCAGCTTTTTTAATTACTTTTATTGCACTTGTCTTTTTAAGATATGGTTCAAGACAATATATTGTTGACTTAGATCAACAAACAATTGGTTTATTATTTTATGTTGTTGCTGTCTCGTATATTATTCCTTGGAGAATTGCTTGTTATATAAAGTTTAGGAAAGTTTGGCGGGAAAATAATAATCATGCTTTATAAGAAAAAACTTTTCTTTTGAGAAGTTTTTTCTTTTTATATGTAATTGAAATCATTTGTTGAAGTGCAAGCTACCATACAATATGATGAATATAAAAAGAGAAAGTAGGGGATATAAAAATGCGTACAATTTTACTTTTTCTAAACGACATGTCTATTAATGAAATAGAGAACATTAGGAAAAAATATGATCCTTTATTTGGTTTAATCCCACCGCATATTACAATTGTATTCCCATTTGAAAGCTCGATTTCAAATGATGAGCTGAAATTACATATTTTAAAATTATCAAAAGGGATACAAGAGATAGAAATAGAATTTGCGAATCAAATTTCGGGTGAAGGGGAATATTTATTTTTACGAGTTGAAAAGGGGCAAAAACAAATAGAAGAACTACATGACTTGCTATATACAGGAGCCTTATTACAATTTTTGAAAGAAGATATTCCGTATATACCGCATGTAACAGTCGGGAGAAAAGAACGTACTGAGTTAGCTGCTGAAGTAGCTAAGGATATTCATAATTTCCCTGAAAAGTTACAATGTATAGTTGATAGAGTTAGTGTAGAGCGAATTGGAGAGAATGGGGAATCAATTATAGAATTTGAAGTACCGTTGCAAAAAAGCTGACAAGTGTCAGCTTTTTTTATCCGTAATATGAAGTAAAGCACCAATCGCACCGCTATTACCACCATCTCGTAAAAAGATTGGTGTTTTCTTTTGATATTTTGTGTAGTTACTAATAATATTTTGAAGGTGTACGTTATTACATAGAGTGGAACCAATATAAATAATATGGTCAATGTTTTTTGTTTCGGCGAATTGAAGGCTTAATGCAGTAACAACTTCACCGACAAGTCCTTGCACAGTTGCTAGTATATCAGCACTACTAAAATTTGAATCTGTTTTGGTAGCTTTACCAAAATTGCTTGCAGTTAAGCTATTATCAATAGGAGAGAGAATGCCACCATAAATATCACCGACCGTAATATCTAGTTCTTTTCTAGAACCTAATTTTGTTAAAGGAATCACATCTTCAAAATGATCTATATTTGTTAACAATTTTGAAAGCCCCATAATAGTACCACCGCCAACACCCGTTCCACCAGCTCGAATATATTTTTCATTATAAACGTAATGAATGGAAGTACCTGTACCTATATTTGTTAAAATAAAGTTGTTTATATCATATTGCTCTTCTTTTAATATGTATCGGACACCTACAAGAGTAGCTTCAAATTCGTTTAGTTCTACTATATTATATGAGTCTGAAAGTAGTTGCTGTAATTGTTTTGCTTTACCACCTGTTATACATATTTGTTTTATACGAGTGCTTTTCTTAAGCCAATCTATTATTTTATCTTGTTCATTTGAATAAAATTTTTCAAAAGCTAATTGCTTTTGTTCGTTCAAATAAGCAATTTTCGTTAATGTTCCTCCAGCATCGATACCGATAGTACTTTCCATTTTCCTGCTCCTAACCAAGTAATTTGTTTACTCTGTTCATGTTGGTGAGACGAATTTGTAGGAGGGAGATATCCTGACGAATTACATCGTCTCTATTCTGCTTGATATATTAATAGCTTTTCTATAGTTACAATCGGCTGATCGTTAATAGTTGCAGTACCTTTACCGAGAATAAAACCTCGACGATTGCGAGTAAGCTTATAATGTAAATCAAGTTTATCACCGGGATATGCGTTTCCATGGAATTCAACCCCATCCAACGAAGAGAGGAAGCCTAGACCTTTAGAGTCACTTGTATTTACAAATGCACTAAGCTGAGCAAGTGCTTCTACAATTAACATATGAGGCATATGTTTTTGATTATCATTTATAAACCACTCATTATTTGAAATCAGTTTATATCCCGTAACAGATTCACCATGTTTTACATTTGTTACTTTATCAATCATTAAAAAAGGATAACGATGAGGAAGAGTGTCTTGAATATGCATATGAAAATACCTCCAATAAATAATACCCCTGCTACAGTTAAGCAGGGGAGTTATCATTAATTTTTAACTAATTCATTTACTTTTTCAAGAGAAAAAATACCGCTTTTTCTAATGTTTTCAACAACTTGTTGTAACACTTCTTTATCTTGAACAAGTGCAATACGTACAAAGCCTTCTCCATGAGGTCCAAATGCATGACCTGGTGTAACAACGACATTCGCACGATCCATTAATGCATAAGCAAAATTTATCGAAGTCCAGCCTTTCGGAATTTCGGCCCAGACGAACATACTACCAGCTGGTTTATCAACATTCCAACCAAATGTTCGGAATCCATCAACTAAAGTATCTCTACGTTCTTGATAAATACCGCGATTTTTCTCACAAAACGCAGCGCCATTTCTTAGTGCCGCTGATGCCGCTTTTTGAATTGGTAAAAACACACCATAATCTGTATTTGATTTAAATTGAGTAAGTGCACGAACAATTTCTTCGTTTCCAATCATATATCCAATACGGCTACCTGCTAAACTATAACTTTTTGATAAAGAGTTGATTTCTACTCCAACTTCTTTAGCACCAGGTACAGAGAGGAAGCTAATTGGTTTATTACCATCAAAATAAAATTCAGCATAAGCAAAATCATGGACAACAATAATGTTATGCTTTTTCGCGAATGCAATTACCTCTTTAAAGAAATCTGCATGAGCCATTGCTGGAACCGGATTCCCTGGGAAGTTTAAAATCATCATCTTCGCTTGATCGGCAATTTCTTCAGGAATTAGCTCTAAGTTAGGTAAGAAATCATTTTCTTTCTTTAATGGCATGTAGTAAGATGTTGCACCAGCCATTTGAATTCCAGTTTCATAAGCTGTATATCCTGGATCCGGAACTAATATAATATCTCCCGGATTTGCATAAACCATAGGTAAATGAACGAGTCCGTCTTGTGAACCCATTAATAATAAAACTTCTTTATCGGCATTTAATTTAACGTTATGAGTGTTGTTGTAATATTCAGTTACAGCTTCGTGAAATTCTGGAATACCACTTAATGTGTATCCATAGCTTTCTTTTTCACTTGCTGTATGTACCATTTCTTCTCTTACGAAGTCAGCAGGCGGCATATCCGGATTCCCGATACTTAAATCAATCATTTTGTGACCTGCTGCAATTTTTTCTTTTTTATAAGCCCCTAATTCACTAAATATAGAAGATTGGAATGCTTTCATTCTAGTTGCTAACGTGTAAGTCATCAAAACCCCTCCTAAAAACAGTGTTTTCTTTCTGCGTTTTTAATTATTCTGAAAACACATGTTTACATTTTATCATTTTTTTATGAAAATTAAAACGATTGACAAATTTAGAGGGAGGATAATAAGGAGAAACATATAAGACGCAGAAAATATTTTCTGCGTCTTATATGAAGTGTAATCATTTCTTTTTATATGTACATAACTTTTCCACTGCATAAAAGTATACATTTAATTTGCCATCGACAACTTTTAAAGTTTGATCCGATGTAAATGAGTTACCATAATCAATGTGATATACATTAGAATTCTTTACAAATGAGCCTTTGTATAAATCTTCTTTTTCCTTTGATGTTTGCATCTCCACTAAATATTGAACAATTTTTTCTTTCTTTTCTTCTTTTACAACTGTTTCAAATTTATAAGATGCAGGGCAAAGACCATTTTTGTTGTCAACGACTTCCCAAGAACCGTATATATCATTATTGCTACATCCGCTAAGTAGAACGATGAATATTGGAATAATTAATAGAACCTTTTTCATTTTGTACTCCTTTCTTTTCATTTTTAATAAACGTGCGAATACGATACGAATATTGTAATAAATAAAGTTTAAATTTTTATAAAGAATTATTTAATTTCACATAAAAATTTAGGCGGAATTGAAAAAGCATGAATCTAGTGTAAAGTCAGATCCATGCCGAGTACAGTAGCCTATGTTATGTCTCTTTTGAGGAAAAATAAAGAGGAAAATAGGATTACTATCCCATTTAAAATATATATAATTGCAACAATGAAGGCTAGCCCACCTGCGCCAAATCCAGCTTTATCAAATATAGAAGCGAATGCTACGGTAGCAAAAAAACAATAGGAGTTAGTATTAAAAAAATGAAACCTGCGATAATTCTTCTTTTAAGGTTATGTCCAGATAAGGAAATTGCTAAAAAGTTTATGATGCTAAACAGAGCTAATACAAAAATAAAGATACTAAATAACTGCATACCATCAGACAATTTCGCACCTCCTGTATATATCATGTTAGTATACTGTATTCGAAAGTGAAAGAGGGTACTCCTTTAAATAATTATAATAAGCGTAATAAATAAGGCTTTATATAACAAAGACGCATGGATTAATCTAATATGGTCCATGCGTCTTTATTTATGCTATAAATTCGCAGATTGCGAAGGTTGTTTTTCATATTGTTTCTGTTTAGATAATGAAATGAAAATAATTAATAATGAAATCACACCGAAAATGAGAACCATATATTGCAATCCAATCGTATCTAAGAAGAAGCCTGTGCCGAGTAAGACAATTTGGAACATAACTCTCTCAAACATATTACGGAATGAGAAGAGACGACCATGATAGCTTTTTTCCACTTTCGTTTGGAAAATTGTCGACATAATAGGGAAGAAGCAACCAACACTAAAACCAAATAAACCAAATGATGTAAGAGACATCCATTTTATATCGCTAAAGAACAAGGAAAGGTGTGCAAAAGCGGTACAAACAGCGAAGAAATATAATAATTTTTCAGGTTTGAAATGGTCAGATAAACGTTTAATAACGAAGGCCCCTAACATAAATGCGACACCTTCAATTGTATATATAAAGCCTTTAATCGTTGGATCATGTTGCATTTCACTAATGTTGATTACCATTAAATTAAATCCGGCTATAAATAATAGAGGGATAATACTTAATATAAGTGCTGTAAAAGCAATAGGAATTCCTTTTAAAATACGAAATACTTCCATAAAGCTATTATCTTTCGCAGCTTGTTTACTTGGTGTTGTTGATTTCTTATCTTCGAATTGTAGGAAGAAAGTTGAGAGGAATAATAAAGCGTATGCTGCCATTGAGAAGGCATACATATACTGTAAACTCATTACAACTAAAAGAATTCCACCTAGTGAAGTACCTGCAATACGAGCGATTGTACCTACATTCATATGTACACCGTTCATCTGTAATAACTCATGCTCACGTACGATGAGTGGAATTACAGATTGTAATGCAGGGAAGTAAAATGCTGCAGAAATTTGAAGAGCAACCATAAATGCAATCATGAAGGCAATGCTTTCAAATTGGATAGCGAAAAACATAAAAATAACACTAATAACGCGACCGAACCCAGCATAAAGAAGAACTTTTTTCTTTTCATACTGATCGATAATACGACCAGCCATAGGACCAACTAGTACACCAGCTAATAGTCCGATAAATAATATAACTGATTTCATGAAATCAGAAGGGACATATTTTTGCATAAATTCAAGGTTGCCAAGAATACCAAGCCATAGCCCTAGACCAGCAATAAACTCCCCAATTAATACAATCCAAACATTTTTATTATGCCACATAATGTAAAACCTCTCCGTCTTTTAAAATGAAAAACTCGTATATAAAACCTCCTTATTTTATGTATTATTTTTAACGAACTTTTTTAGAGTCAGAGTCTATATTACGTGTTTCATGAGTGGATTTCAATCTTTTTGATTTGTCAAAAATTTGATTTGTTAGTTGCTAAAATAAGCAATGAAAATGTAAAAATTTTATGATGAAGTGTCTATTAAAAATAAGGATAAATATAAAGAAATTAGAAAAGCAAGAACGCATATACTACGTCTTGCTTTTCTCAAGTACAAAATTAAATATTAGATTGGCTTAGCAGCATTTACGTTCTTGTCCAATAGCTAAAGCGCTAAAAGATAGAGGACCAATAACTTCTGCACTTGCACCACTAGTTAGGTTTTCTACAGTTAATGAGTATTCGTGTGTTCCACTACTAACATTTTGATCTATAGCTTGAAATGTTTGAGCATAGAATTGTTCAGAATCTGTAGATTCAATACCTACTTGTGTATTAAAAATTTCAATGTTATCACGGAAAATTCGGAATAAAATTTGTGAAATCTCAGTTATACCTTCTACACCAACTGTAGCTATTAATTCTACTCGATTATTACGTGAATCTCTACTTGAAATTCTTAATTTCAAATTTGCTAGAATTGCTTTATTTGGAGAAGCTGGGATTGCAAAAGTTGTTTCACCAGTTTTACTTATAGGTTGAGTAGCTTGGTAATCAATGATATGAGTCATATTTGTCACCTCCTCATATACTAAAATATGAAATTTACGATAAAATAGCTTGGACAAATAATAGAATGTTTTAAGAGAATTGAGCAAAATTGATCAAAAGAGGGAGATTACATGAGGGCATCAAGAAATATATCACAATTACGTGATATATTTCTTGATGCTTTTTTTAATTAAGCAGAATATTCTTCTTTACGTACTTCGAAAAATTCATTACGACGTAAGTAATTATAAACTTTCTCGGAAACCTTTTCTTCTTCAGACATTAAGAAACGATGATCAAAAGCATAGAATGATTGACCTTTAATTAATTTTACGTAGTATATTTTACACGCCTCCTCTAGCATAATTGGAACTTAATTAATATTATGATGGCCTATATGCTTGTTAATCATACTTGGAGTTTCAAAGGATAGAAGCTACGTAAATTGAAAAAGCTTACAAAACTGTAATGTTGTTGTCACGTTTTCCGATAGTTAAAAATAACCAACCTCTCCTATACTAGAAATATGTAACATAAAATAAGGGGGGAAAAAGATGGATGAAGTAATTGGAGAAGTTGTAGCAGGTATGTGTGAATTTGTAGTTGAAGTAACGGCAGATGCTATTGGAAATTTAGTTTCTAGAAATAATGAGGAAAAAGAAACGATATAAAAATATAAAGGCTGATTTCTAAAGGGAAATCAGCCTTTATATTTTTACATTATATTAATATTATTTAAATATTTGTTTGTTAGGATGGAGATGAAACCAATATTGGAGGTGATTAAAATAAATATGCCGAGTTTGGGATTAGATTTATCTAATTCTCGTTTAATTATGGCGAATATAGACGAAAGGGAATATCATTTTATTATACGTGAACATCCGATTTTAGGGAAAATTATATCGCTACTTGAAAATGGAAAAGAATACGGCTTAATGGATAAACAAATCGCTAATAAAGATAAATTTATAAAATCGGAGCTTATTAAATTAGATTATTTTAACATAGATGTTCTACAGCATACACCTGAATGGATATGGATTGGTATGGATCAATTTGGTTTACATGCTCGTGAGGCTACTTATAACGAAGTAGACGTTATTATGAAGTTAAAAGAGGATTTATATTATATAGATGTATATGAAAAAGTAAAAATGTAATAAATATTTAGTCAGGTTAGGGGACAAGTTTCCGTAGCCTTTTTTGTTTAGGAATAAAACGTAAAATTTATATTATATTGATGATAGGAAAGCATGATAAGAAGTAAGCTGAAAAGAGGATTTGAAAATACATAAAGAGAACTTTAATTATTATATGAATCCTATATGTAAATAACAATAGAAAGCAGATGATAAAATGAGTAAAGAAGAGCTTGTGAAACAACAGTTTGGTAATAATGCTGAAAAATATGTAAAAAGTAAAATTCATGCTAATGGACCAGACTTACAATATGTAGTTCAACAAGTTGAGTCTCGTCATAATAATCGTCTTCTTGATATTGCTACTGGCGGTGGACATGTTGCGAATATATTAGCTCCATTGTTTAAAGAAGTAGTTGCCTTAGACTTAACAGAAAAAATGTTAGAGAATGCGAAAAATTTTATTATCAGTAATGGACATGAAAATGTATCTTTTATTGCTGGAAACGCTGAAAGTTTACCGTTTGCTGATGGTTTTTTTGATACAATTACGTGCCGAATTGCAGCACATCATTTTACGAATCCACCTCAGTTTATATATGAAGTAAATCGTACGTTAGAACATAATGGATTGTTTATTTTAATAGATAATGTTTCACCGGAAAATAATGAATACGATACATTTTATAATTTTATAGAAAAAAAGCGGGATCCGAGTCATGAACGAGCGCTGAAAAAAACAGAATGGATTACCTTGTTAGAAAAAAACGGTTTGCAAATGCAGTCATGTCTTACTTTTGACAAGAGATTTGAATTTGACTGGTGGTGCGATATGATGAATGTACCTTTGCAGAAACGTATGAAATTAACAGAGTGTATGATGAAAACACCAGTTGAAATGCAAGAATTCTTTAATATTCAAATTGAAAATAATAAAATAAATTCGTTTTATACTGAAATGGCATTGTTTGTATGTAAAAAAAGCGCGACATTAAAAAGATAAATTTCTTGCAGTCTTTTCAAAGTACGTTATACTTAGTACAGAGAAAATGAGAATTGAGGAAAAGTAATAATGATTCGCGTACGTATTGAAGGAACTGAAGAAGAAATGCTTGAATTTATGGAGAAAATGCCGGACATTCCTGGATTTGAAAAAACACATATGAGAGAACCGAGAAAAGGGAATAATCCAAAATACGATTCAAGTAAGAATGTATTAGCATATTTATCATATAAAAGGATTGAAGTCGCCAATAAATAGGCGGCTTTTTTAGTTTGCACTGTTTCACAGCCTTGTCTTTTTTACATAATAATAATAGTAGATTATGTTGAAGAGGGGTGAGGATAGTTAAAAAGAAAATCATCTTTTTTGGAGACTTTGGTATTGACGATGCTGTGGCGTTAATTTATGCAAATAAAACATGTAAATTAGATATTATAGGTATTGTTGCTGAATATGGGAATGTATCGCGAGAAATCGTAACAGAAAATGTGTATTTTTTAGAAAGATACTATGCTACAGAAGTGAAAATCATTGAGGGTGCAGCTAGACCAATGACAGCGGAAGAACCATTTTTCTTTCCCGAAATTCATGGGGATCACGGTTTGGGACCGATTATTCCACCTGATATGAGGATTTGTAAACGGGAAAATTTTTGTGAGTTAATTAAATTAATCGAGCCTTGTCCAGAAGATATTATTATCGTAGCGACTGGACGATTAACAACATTGGCAACGTTATTTTTATTATATCCAAATGTAATGGATAAGGTATGTTCATATTATATTATGGGCGGTGCGTTTTTATTTCCTGGTAACGTTACTCCTGTATCAGAAGCTAATTTTTATGGAGATCCAATCGCCGCAAATATTGTGATGAAGTACGCAAAGAATGCGACTATTTATCCGTTAAATGTAACGCAAGCGGCCCTCATTACTCCTGAAATGGTGGATATTATTAATAAAGAAGGAACAGGACAGGCGAAACTTATTAAACCGATGATCGATTTTTATTATGAGAACTTTTATAAAAAAGAATACCCGGGTATTGCTGGAAGTCCGATTCACGATTTACTTCCGTTCATTTCCTTTATTAATGATGATATTTTTGAATATAAAAAGTCAGCAGTTTGGATCAGTACGACAAATGACGTAACAAGAGGACAAAGTGTGGCAGACTTTAGAAAAATAGCCGAGCCAACAACATTTGATAATAGACCAATTCAAAAAATTGCAGTTGGTTTTAACTATCCTGCATTTAAAGAAGAGTTTATGCGGACAATATTAAAGCCTGACTGTCCTTAATATGTGTATTACGAATAACATCAACCTCGAGTCGAAAAACTGGCCTTTCATTATTTTGAAATAATCTAATAGTTGATCTGTATGAATAACTATTGAAAAATGTAACATAACTAATGGTAAGCAATTGTTTCTAATTATATTTTGATTGGTAAAATATAAAGGAGGTTATCATATGATTTGGTCTTTAATCGTCGGTGGTATATTAGGATGGCTTGCGAGCTTAATTACTGGAAAGGACGTACCTGGTGGTGTAATTGGTAATATTATTGCTGGTATTATCGGTTCATGGATTGGTTCGAAATTACTTGGTAGTTTTGGTCCAGTCATTGGTGGATATGCAATTATTCCAGCTTTAATCGGTGCGATCGTTTTAATTTTCATCGTAAGCTTCTTATTACGAGCAATGCGAAAATGAATGTAAGGACTGTTTACATTTGTAAGCAGTCCTTTTTATATGTTATGCTAGTATTATACAAACAGGAGGTGTCAGCATTGAAAACATTTACAGTAAATTTCCATCAAGAAGATAATGCTAAAGCGACAACAGTACATAAATTAAGTGAAGAGGACTTCAACAAAGCAACAGAAAAAGGCACTCGTCATCTATTTGATTTAGATACAAACGTTGGATTCTTCGTATTCTTTGACGCAGAAGATGCAGAAGGAAACGATCAATACTTAATGTTACAATACGAAGGTGATCATGAAGAGCCAACTGCGTGCTACGGATTTGATTTAAAACTATACTATCAATTTTTAGCACTGTACTTAAATGATCTTGAGTTCCAAGGTGAAACAGATGAAGAAGAGGAAGAGTATGGCCCAATTCATCATTTAGCTCACTTACTTTATCATATTGTTGAAGATGGTAAGTCAATCGAAGTGTAAAAATACATATGTAAAGCTGTCCTTTTTGGATAGCTTTTTTTTATTATTATGATGAATGTTATGGTTTGCATTATGGTAAATGGATTTCTGATGGTGATAAATGGTTTGATTAAACAGAAAAAGCAACAAAGAAGACTCATCTTTCTTTGTTGCTTTTTCTACGTTTCAGGAAGGATTGCAGTGTAAATGGCGAGAAGGGATATATAAGGAGATGGAAAAAATGATAAATAATACAATTCCAAGTTTTTTAAAATTATGGGAAAGTAACGATGTAGAATTAGCAGTCCTCAACCAATACTTTACTTCGCATCCAGAGATATTTGAAGAATACTTTAAGTATCATTGTCCATATACGAGAGAACGAGTTTCTAATGCCATTAAACGATATCCCGCAAAAATAGAAGATATTCATATCATTGCAGAAACATTACCGATTATTATTCAAGAGATAACGAATGAATATCATAATAATTATAACTTTGATGTAAATATGAAGTTTCATTTATTTGTTGGAGCTTTTGGCTCTAATGCATTTGTAGAAAGGGAAATTATTGGAGACATCTTTTTTGCGGCAGAAAAATTATCTCCAGATGTAAATCACCTTCGTGTTATTGTCGCTCACGAAATAGGACATATATATCATAATGTTATGTTACAAAATGATGGAATGGATTGGACAAAAGCTGAGTGGACTGACGCGGCAGTTACTTTGTATCGTGAAGGTGTTGCAACATATTTATCAAAGCAAATTATAAAAGGTGTAAATGAATCAGTGTACTACTCATATAACAATGATGGTGAACGTTGGTTACAATGCTATATAGAAAATGAAAAACAAATAAAGAATCGTTTTTTGGAAGATTATATAGAAGGATGGACGTTCGAAAAAGAGAAAGAGTGGTTCCGGTTATCTGGCGGACAATACTTTGGATACAACCGAATGGGTTATTTTTTAGGAACAGCTTTTGTAGAGGATGTTGTACAAGCACTAGGAGAAAGTGAAGCATTTATTTTTTGGAACAAATATAATTTGAAAAGTAGCGTAATGGATTGGTTATCGAAAGGAATAAGATTATAATAGGGGGCTGAAATGTATGAAAGTGTATGTAAAGATAGCTATGTTATTTCTCGCTTTTACATGCCTATTGGCATTAGTAGCATGTAAAGGGACAGACGAAAAAAAGGAAACAAATCCAACTTCGGAAAATAGTAAAAACGAACAAAATAATTCTTCTGAAGAAAAGAAAGAGCCTGAAGCAAAATCAAATAATGAAGGATCAACAAAATCAGGTACAGATTCACGCTCGAAAGATACAGTAATCAATCAAAAATCAATTAACCATGTGAAAGAATTGTTTGAACTAGCGAAAGAAGGAAAAGTACCTAATGTTCCGTTCGCAGCTCATACAGGGGATATTGAAGAAATAGAAAAAGCGTGGGGAAAAGCAGATAAAACGGAACAAGCAGAAAACGGAATGTACGCTACCTTTATAAATAAAAATGTTTCCTTCGGTTTTAATAAAGGATCACAAGTTTTTGATGTACGCTCCTATCATGCAGAGCTAAAATCAATTACATTAAAAGAAATAGAGAAAGTATTAGGAAAATCATCTTCAGTTAAAGTGAATGGGGAAGATAAAATATATGTATATAAAGTGAACAATCAGTTTGAGTTGAAATTCATTATTCCAAAATCGACAGGTAAAGTTAATCATATTTCTGTATTTTCACCAGAGGATAGTATTAATAAAATGGCAGGGTGATGAAAAAGGATGTCACAAAGTCTTAAAACTTTGTGACATCCTTCTTTTTACTGTTAAAAGGAAAAGGAAAGCAGCTTATAAAATATGAGGGGTATGCTCCGAAATGTCTTTTTTTATTTTATTACGTTCTACACTTTGAACAAACAGCGCTTGCATAATGCCTCCAGCTATTAAGAAACAAGTACAAATATAAAATAGTATACTACCGTTAAGTTTACTTAATAAAACCGCACCAATAACAGGACCGCACGTACGAGATATATCCCAATGTAACCCGTAAATTGAAAAATACAATCCACGCTTATCTGTAGGAGCGATTTCTGAAACGAATCGAAGTAAATGGTTTAAGGCGATACTTTCCCCAATGACTAAAAAGAGTAATGTGAAGAATAGTGACGTGATTGTTGTTGAAATCCCGTAGCCAATTGCAGCTATTGTATAGCAGGTGTAAGAAATAAGAATAATTTTCGCCATAGAAAATCGTTCAGACCATTTCACAAGGAAAACTTGCAGGAAGATTTCCATTGTAGCCTTGCATGTTGAAATAAAAGCGAGCATGAATACGAAATCTGGAAATATATCTTTAGCGAAAATGCGATAATTTGTCTCAGTTTGAGCATAAAAAAAGCTAATAGGGAGTGTAGTAATCATAAGTCCTAAAACGGCGTAATGCTTGCTTACAAATTGTTTTGAAGATGATACTTCAACTTTTTGCTTTGGCTTTGTAAATACTGGAGCGGTTTCTGGAAGCTGCGTCCATACAACTACTGCATATACCATAAGTGTAATGCTTTGCATTATAAATAAATATTCAGGGTGAGTATGATAAAATATAGCACCAATTATTGGACCGATTACGGAACCAATTGCAGCAATCGTATGCAAAAGAGCAAAAATTTCTGCTTGTTGTTTTTGTTTTGTTAAATCAGCAATTTGTGCACGTTGAGCGGGAATATATAAGGAACGGCCAACCCCATTTATGACGTAAAGCAAAGCAAATATAAAAACAGACTGAGCAAAGATGAAGCTACCGATTGCAACGCCTTGTAGCAATAAGCCGATTAACATAATTTTCTTTCGCCCATATTTATCAGTCACCCCTCCAGCAATAAGTGTAAATACAATGTCTGAGAGAGGTTGTAGTCCGAAAATGAGCATAGTTATTATTATATTACCGTTTAACATTTTATTAACGTAAATAATCATAATGAGAGCTAACATAGATTCAGTCGTTCGGGTTAATAATTCGCCGCACAGTCTAATAATAATGGGTTTATTATAACGTAGTATGAGATTGTTCAATATTAATTCCTCCTTTCTATATTGAAATGATAAGATGAAAGGAGGAGTGGAAAAAGGGTAGAAACAAAAGGGGTTATTTTTCACCTTTTAGGGGGATTATGATGTTTATTTTAAATCAATATATTGAACTATGGTGTGCCTATGGTAAAGGTAGACAAGAAGGAGAACAATTAGAAGTTACCGTACAAATGATAGCAGAAACTTTATTTTGTACGGAGCGTAATAGTAAATTAATAATAAAAAAATTAGAAGAGTTAAATTGGATCGCTTGGTTTCCAGGGCGGGGGAGAGGGAATCGCTCTAAATTAATATTTCAAAAGCAACCGATGATATTAATTTTAGACAGAGGAAAAGAACTAACGAAAAAAGGGGATGTGAAAAGTGGAATCTCATTTGTGGAACGCTACAGCTCACAATTTCCATTAGTAAAGAAAGAGTATGAAGCTTGGATAGATTCCATATTTGGTCATAAAATAGAAAGGACACCAGAAGGAAGAAAAGATGTACTTCGGTTGCAAGTACAAATGAATCTAGACATCGCTTTGGATCCGGTTTACGCTACGATGCGCTCAGAATGTCATATGGTTAAACATATTTTTGATACACTCGTATATGTGAATGAGGAAACAAATTGTATAGAGCCAAGACTTGCTTTTCACTGGCAATATAATGACGCTGAAAAGGTTTGGACATTTTATTTAAGAAAAGGTATTCATCTTCATAATAGAAAACGACTTACCGCACATGATGTTATACATTCATTGAATCGATTTATGAAAGCGGAAAACAACCCACACGCATGGATGTTGCAACATGTTGAAAATGTCCGTGCAGTGGATGAATTTGTTGTTGAAATTCAATTACATACGGAAAATAGGATGTTTTTACATATGCTAAGTGCAGAACAGTGTTCTATCGTAAATGAAGATGAAGCAGGAAACTTTATTGGTACAGGACCTTTTATATTACGCGAGAAAAATGCACAATTATTTGTTTTAGAAGTGCATGATTTATATTATCGTGAAAGACCTTTTCTTGACCGAATTGAACTAATGAATGTAGAGCAAAATGTAAATACGTATGACGTGTTAGTAAAGGCGCAATATAAAGATAAAGAAAAGCCTAATAAAGAGTTGTCTCGGCTTGAATCGAACGTGACATATGTAACGTGCAATCTTGTAAAAGAAGGACCAATGCAAGATGAGCTGTTTCGAAAGGCACTACATAAAATCATTCATGGCGATAGGATTGTTCAAGAACTCGGCGGAGAACGTGGAGAAGTGGCTAAGAAACTAATATTAGCAAATGAAAGAAAAGTAGAGATTAAGGAAGAGATAGAATGTTTAGTGAAAAAGAGTATGTATCATCATGAAGTGCTACAACTCTACACATTTACAGGACAAGATCATGTAGAAGATGCACAATGGATTCAGAAAGAGTGTGCGAAGTATGGGATTCGTGTAGAAAATAATTTTCTTGAAGTTGAAGAGTTATTGGAAATCAGTACGATACAAAAGGCTGATATGATGCATGATAGTGCAACGATTAGCGAACGAATAGAAGATAGTCTGCTATATATGTTTCTTACAAAAAATAGTTTTATTCATGGGCAAAGCAGCATGGACTTTCATAAAAAGCTCTTCCCTTATTTTAAAGAAGAAGATTTAGAGAATAGAGTTACATTGTTACGCGATATTGAGGACACTTTGTTACGTCACATTCATATTATTCCTTTATATCGTAACAAACAACAAGTAACTTCTCACGAAAAAGTACAAAATATAATGATTAATTCACAAGGGTGGATTGATTTTTATGAAATATGGTTTACATGTTGATAAATAAGGGCTTTTACGCATTTTACATGATGTGTAAGAGCCTTTTTTTCGTGTGTGAAACAGGTTTGTTTTACACATTGTTACGCTACTTACGATAAAAGTCTATTTACAGCGTAACAGTGTTATGTTACATTGTTGTCAGGAAGGAGTGTTATACAGTTGAGTACAGATTTAATTTCAAAAAAAGATTTATTAGAACTAACTGGTATTTCATACGGACAGTTATATAGGTGGAAAAGAAAAAATTTAATACCGGAAGATTGGTTTGTACGAAAGTCAACATTCACGGGTCAAGAGACATTTTTTCCGAAAGAAAAGATATTAGAGCGTATTGATAAAATCCAAACGATGAAAGAAGATTTATCACTTGATGAACTAGCAAATATGTTTTCACCGAGTGTTAGAGAAATTCTTTTAACAAAAGAAGACGTCTTACGTAAAGGAATTGCATCAGAGCCAGTTTTACAATTCTTCATAGAACAAACGAATAAAACAACAGAGTTTCAATTTGTAGATATTCTTTATGTGTATATGTTAGAAGAGTTACTACAATCGGGAGAGATTAGTTTAGAAGAAGGAAAAATGGTCTTGCAAGTTTTACGTGAAAATTATGAAGCAATTAAGCATAAAACTTGTGACTTAATCATCGTCCGAAAGTTAGGGATTTCTACATGTTTCTTAGTTTCAAACGTGGACGATTTAATTTTTGAAAAAGGTACCAAAATTGTTTTACGCGAAGCGATTATGAAATATACCGAAGCATTAAAAACGAAACTGTTGTAGTGGAGGAGAAAGTATGCGTACAGATAATTTGATTATAAATGGTTACGGTTCATCGAATGGCGGCGAGTTTCATAAAGTGCAATTAAATGGAAAAGGGACTGTTAATGGAAATATTGAATGTGACCAATTTGAATGTAACGGATATGGTGCTGTTACTGGAAATTTGAAAAGTAGCAATGCGAGAATTAGTGGATCGGGTAAAGTCGATGGCACAGTACACGCGGAAACGATGCGCATTGATGGAAAAGCAACAATTACGCAAGATGTGAAGGCGAACAGTTTGAAAATTGCAGGAAAAGGTACGATAGGTGGAAATGTAACTGGTGAAGAGTTTAAAGTCAATGGTCAAGCGACGATTGATGGTAATTGTGAAGTGGATACTTTTTCTTCAGAAGGCCAATTTACAATTGGTGGATTATTAAGTGCCGATGAAATAAATATTAATATTCACGGTACATGTCGAGCGAAAGAAATTGGTGGTCAAACGATTAAAGTAAAACATAGACTAGGTACTTTTAGTAGACTGTTTAAATCAGTATTTGGTATGCAGTTAGAGGCTGAACTATTAGAAGGTGACAATATTGATATTGATTATGCTCACATAAAAACGGTAAGAGGAAACAATGTGACAGTAGGAGCGAACTGTGAGATTGAACTCATTGAATATACGGGTGTTCTTACTGTCGATAAAAGCGCAAATGTAAAAGAAATGAAGCAGGTTTAATGGGAGGGAGAAAGTAATATGGAACATCAACATAGTCTTACTGTCAATGGCTCTGGTAGTTCAGCAGGTGGGGATTATAACAAAGTGAATATTCGCGGTGAAGGAACGATTTCTAATGATATGAGCTGTAATGAATTTAAAACGTACGGCACGAGTGAAGTGCGCGGTAATATGAAAGTGAAAAATTATGTCGTGTATGGAGATAGTGAAGTACAAGGAAATGTAGATGCGGAATATGTAAAAGTATACGGAAATACACAAATGAATAGTGATGCCCATATTGAAAAAACGAAAGTAAGAGGTATGATAGAAGTTAAAGGGAAGTTTACTGGTGATTTCGTAGATGTGAAAGGCGCTTTAAATGTGAAAGGAGATATTGAAGTTGAAGAACTATCACTAACTGGTGGCCTTGAAAGTGATGGATTACTTAATGCTGAAAATATTGAAATTTCACTTCGTTATGAAGGCAGCAAAGTGAGAGAAATCGGCGGTAAAAAGATTACCGTTCGTAAAAAAGCGAGATTTATTCCATTTACAAGTCATGCTGGAAGCCTCCAAACGTCTATCATTGAAGGAGATGAAATTTATTTAGAGCATACGATTGCTGAAGTAGTACGAGGAAATAACGTTACCATTGGTCCAGGATGTGAAATTAGTGTTGTAGAATATCATACTAGTTTTAATCAAAAAGGTAATGCAGTTGTAAAAGAACATAAACAAATATAAGTAGTACGAGGGAGAGCAAGGTTATGGTTGAGAAGAATAATAAGCTCGGCTTTGTTGTGGCGGGCTTATTGCTAGGTATTTTAATGGCATCAATGGACAATACCATTGTCGTAACAGCGATGGGAACGATTGTTGGTGACTTAGGAGGCCTTGAAAACTTTGTATGGGTCGTTTCTGCCTATATGGTCGCAGAAATGGCAGGTATGCCGATATTCGGAAAACTATCAGATATGTATGGTAGAAAGAGATTCTTTATTTTCGGTTTAATCGTCTTTATGATTGGTTCGGCACTTTGTGGTACTGCTGAAAATATTACACAGTTAGGTATTTATCGTGCCATTCAAGGTATTGGTGGCGGGGCATTAGTGCCGATCGCGTTTACTATCGTTTTTGATATTTTCCCTCCTGAAAAGCGCGGGAAAATGGGTGGATTATTCGGAGCAGTATTTGGTTTATCAAGTATTTTTGGCCCGCTGCTTGGTGCGTATATTACAGATTACATAAGCTGGCACTGGGTATTTTACATTAACTTACCGCTTGGCGTTTTAGCACTTATTTTTATTACATTCTTTTATAAAGAATCACGAGTTCATAGAAAGCAAAAAATTGATTGGTTTGGCGCAATTACTTTAGTTGGTGCAGTAGTTTCGCTAATGTTTGCTTTAGAACTAGGTGGACAAAAGTATGATTGGGATTCTAACTTTATTTTAAGTTTATTTGGCGGATTCGCTATTTTAATTATTGCATTTATTTTTATTGAACGTAAAGTAGAAGAACCGATCATTTCATTTGAAATGTTTAAACAACGTTTATTCGGAATGAGTACCATTATTGCATTATGTTACGGTGCTGCGTTCATGTCAGCAACTGTATACATACCGTTATTCATTCAAGGTGTATACGGTGGTAGCGCAACAAACTCAGGATTATTACTTTTACCGATGATGTTAGGATCAGTCGTAACAGCGCAGTTAGGTGGATTTTTAACGACGAAGCTTAGCTACCGAAACATTATGATTATTTCTGCTGTTATTATGCTAATTGGACTATTCTTATTAAGCACATTAACGCCAGAAACAAGTCGTATATTATTAACGGTTTATATGATTATTATTGGATTTGGAGTAGGTTTCTCATTCTCTGTACTAAGTATGGCAGCTATTCACAACTTCGGTATGGAACAGCGCGGATCTGCAACTTCAACGAGTAATTTCATTCGTTCATTAGGAATGACACTTGGTATTACAATCTTCGGAATGATTCAAAGAACAGGTTTCCAAGATCAATTAGAAGAAGCTTTTAAAGGTATGAGCGGAGGAATGAATACAAACGCTTTAGGAGATTCAAGAGCTATTCTATCAGAATCGGCAAGATCTCAAATCCCGCCGCACATATTAGATAAAATTATTGACGCTCTTTCTAGCTCCATTGTTCAAACATTTATGTGGGCATTAGTACCAGCAGGTCTAGCATTCATATTTATTTTCTTTATGGGAAATGAGCGTATGGTAATTAAGAAACAGCAAACGAATAAAAAGAGTGAAACATCAAAAGCGTAATGAAAAAGCTCCTTTCCAATTGGAAAGGAGCTTTTTCGTATGTACGGATTTAGATTAGCCTTCGATAATTTCGTATTCTTCGTCTGCTAATAATAAAATTTGTGTTTTCTTACCTTTGTTTTGAACTTCGATTACATCGTATGCACCTAAGTCTCTTAGTTTGTTTTGAGAAGCGTTAACCATAACTTCCATAGAATCAATTAAGATATCTTCTTCAATGTATGATTCAGGCAATGCCATATCTTCTGTTTCTAATACACATGCATATAGATTTTGTAAGTTTTCAGTAGTTGGGTTTTGTTCCTCAACATCAATGATGTTCTTTACTGCATCCATATTTTCTTCTTTTGCTTGGTATACTTTAATTTTAGCCATTGTTTTATTCTCCTTTATAACGTAATCGTAGAGGCTACACCTTATTATAACGTTTTTTTCATGAAAGATGAAATTGTTATATGTATTTATAGGGAAATTTATGTGCTATTACTCATTATTGGCGTAATTTCATTATTAATGTGATAAGTAAGTACCTATATTCCTGAGTTAAAGTTATATTGTCCAAGCTTTTTTATACTCCGTTCATAGTATATGTATTAGATAAAACATATAGGGAAGGGATGGAGTGTAAGTGGATTGTGAGCCGAAACGAAATTATCAATGCTGCCAAAATAGTATTTGTGAATTTTTGCGAAGTCTAGAGCCTTTTACAAAAGTTGAGAGTATTGTAATCGCCGGAAACGAAATTGTAGTATCTTATTTTCTTTCATTTAATAAGAGGAATGGTATCGTATCCTTCGTACAAGAGGACAATGAGGTTATCTTTGTAGATTGCTCTAGGATTGATGCAATTCGAATAGGAAAAGTTTGTAGTTGTAAAACGAAAGTTAAATTTATTGAAGAGGATTTTAGTTTACTTGGAAATGTTTGTCCACAATGTTTAACAGAGGGTAGTACACTCTTTTTTGACTTTTACAATCCAGAATTGAATTTATCACTACAAGCAAAAACAATTGATGCACCTAGTTGTACTGAATTTATAGATGAGATGGGGAATGTCGTAAAGCAAATTACTATAATAGGTGAAGCGATTGTTTCTAAAGATTTTGTTCAAGTGCCGGAACTATTAAACTTTCTATTAGTTTTATCTGATACGACTACGAATCCTTTAAAGTTTGGAATACTGTTCATTAATTTCCCTGATCTTACGTTTATTATTCTTTTCGCATCGAGTGGATACCTCAACATTTCGAACTGTTTGAAAATCGAGAGTGGAACTGGTAATGCTGAAATAGAAGATATGAAAAAGATGGTGACGAATGACAATAATATGTACAAGTCAGTTGTTAAATTGACTAAAGTATATAAAAATGGAGGAACAGAATCATATATTTATAAGAATGAGTTATAACATACGTATTTAAATGAACCCTCAAACGAGTATTGAGGGCTATTACATAATAAAAGATGATAATCGGTTACATGTAGATTGCAAATTATTATTAAGTATATTTACTGTTAACCTTTATACAGGACAGTCGCTTACTATTTATTAGATGTTATAATAATTTTATATTTACGAATATTTTACGATTATATATAGTTTAATAAACTTTTGTTTATATATGAAAAGTAGAGTTAAACTGGTTCCAAAGAAAGCGGGAATGTAAATGATATATGAAGCGAGTATACATACGAGAGAAAAATTAGTTACTATGTTCGAGGATTTCAATAACGTTGTTTTACTTTCTTATTTACAAGGACATATGGGTACTGCTTGGGTAAATGATCTTGAAAACCCAACAGTAGCGCAAGTTACGGTAGGGATTTTCACATTTTATGCTGGGGATCCAAATAGGAAAGAAACAGAAGAATTACTACGTAACATTCCTGATAGAATGTTAGTAATCGTAAATAGTGAAGAGTGGAAAAAGCGTTTAGAAACATTTTACGAAAGAAAAATAGATAAGTTTTTACGCTATAAATTCAAACGTAATGCGGAAGTTTTTAATCGTTCAAAATTACAATCTTTTATATCAGCGCTTCCAAAAGGATACGAGTTACGAAGAATAGATGAACATATCGTAAATATCCCTACACTACATAAGGTCTCTGAAGATTTTACAAGTCAATTTCAATCAGTAGAAGATTATTTAAAACGAGGTATAGGGTATAGTATTTTGTACCAAGGTGAAGTTGTATGCGGTGCATCATCGTATAGCATTTATGATAATGGGATTGAAATTGAAGTGGCGACTGATCACAATCATAGAAGAAAAGGGTTGGCGACTATAGTTAGTGCAGCGCTAATCTTGGCCTGCTTAGAAAAAGAGATATATCCAAACTGGGATGCTGCGAATACTACGTCTGCTAAACTGGCAGAAAAACTAGGATATGTTTTTGATAAGGCATATGATACGTATTTTGTGGATAATAGATGAAATCATTTTTAAATAAAAGAGCAGCTAGCAAAAGCTAACTGCTCCTCTCCAAAGCAGAATGGAGAAATACAATCATGTTACTTACATTATTGACAGAACAGTAATTTTTAATCAAATAACTATAAAAGTTTAGATAAAATATCTTTGATTAAACCTGAGGCACCGATAAAGAGTACTGATAAAAAAACGATTGAGAATATACTTTTTTTAGGTTTTTTAAATTCTAGGTAAATGTTAAAAATAGCACCAATTGCAACTACAATAAAGATAACGAGTCTTATTACATCTATCATGAATAACGCTCCTTTTAATTACTTAATTGTATTATATAGGAATTCACCTTCAGATTAGTTTATTGGAATACGAATTAAGGTAATTTTAAACAAAATAATCTTTTATACAAAAGTAAGGTTAGTGGAAAAAGGAAACGTATGTAGTAATTGTATAACTTGTAGAAGCTGATGGTGACCAAATAAAGTACGGTTATTATTTGAGTGGTCTAGTAATTTATATTTTTGTATACGCTCTCTTTAGGCATACTTACAACTTAAATAATAAAACATGCTTATCATAATGATCTAAACACCAATTATATTTTTTTAGAATAATTGGATGAACTACTTCTTTCGTAGTATCAACCTCAGTATAGCCATATTTTTTATAAAAGTTTTGTAATTCCTCAAAAGGAAGACAGTATACATGTTGTACTTGTAATTTCTTCGCAGTTTCTACTAAAAATGAAACAAGTTCCCCAGCTAATTGTAGGCCTCTAAATTTAGTGAGAATAAAAATCCCGCCCATTTCTATAGTATCTTCATCTATTTGGACTAATCGGCCAACACCTGCATACTCGTTGTTGTAAGTAATAATTGCAACTTTATCCCTTTTTAAATCACTTCTTACAAAACCTATTGAGTCATATTGATTATTAATCCATTCTAAATCATTAGATGTGGCTAGTTGAATACTCATATACACCCTCCTTCAGAATACTAGCTCTATCTTCAGTATATAGAACGTAAGATGCTATATCAAAAAAAACTAGTATAGCACATTTGTTTAAGTTATTAGTTGAAGGTCTGGGTTTGTTGGTATTGAAATGATAGCTTCACCAAACAGAGGATAATAACCTTGTGAATTTAGTGTTACATAGTCAAAATGAAAATTAGTTCATGCGTTCGGTAACGCATTATTGTTTAAGCGTATAGAGTTTATAGGGTTAGTAGCTACTGTATTAATTGAAACTATTAAGGGAAAGTGGTAATCATCAGTCTGAGTGATAAAAATCCTCCAGAAAAAGAAAAGGGATATAAATATAAGAGCACTTCGAAAAGTGCCCTTCAGTAACGACTACTCATTCTAAAAAGAAAGGATGCAATATATCATATGAAGTTAAGTGTATTTAATTATGGGCCTTTATATAAAAGTTTTATTTTGTTTTAAATAAATAGGCGGTTGTTTCCTCAACTACCTTTCAGTAAAACAAAGCACTTTTTCTGAAATAAATTATGGATGTTTCCTCAAAAAGGCTATAGGATATACTCATATTTTTATAACTAAAGTGACGAGCTTAGGTTATAAGAAAGGAAAAATTATATTGTATGAAATCTATTCTAGAATAGTCACAAACAAAGCTGTCTTCCTATTAGAAGGCAGCTTTTTGTTATTAGAAAAAAGAATTAGAAATAAAATAAAAATTCAAGTTACTTGTCCAAACAATATTTTTTAAAATACATAAAATGCTAGTAGTTAGCCAATATTGTCATATTGCTAATTTTTTAGACTACAAGGGGTGATTTTATGTGTGATTGTGAAGTTTGTAGAAGAAAGAAAAACCGAGATCCATTAAATCGGGAGTTTGAGCCGAAAAAACGATTTTCTGAGCCAATAAAACAGGATTGCGAACCAAAAAAAGGGGATTTTGCACCAATAAAACAGGATTGTGAACCAAAAAAAGGGGATTTTGCATCAATAAAACAGGATTCCGAAATATTAAATTCTTATTCATTTAGTAAAAATTCAAATTTTTTAGAAGAAGCTATACAAGCAGATGAAATCGATCAAGTTTCTGAGGAATATATTGAAATAGTTGATTCAGCAGATGTACAAGTTACTACTACAGATACAAAAGCTGCGCTATCTATCCAAGCGGCATTACAAGCAGCTATTGTGGTTGTAGTAAGTATTTCTATAGCAGATAGTGAAAAGGCAGATAAAATAACACAAGAATTATTTCAAAAATCATCTATTAAACAAATTAATAGACAAAAAACATTTATTAAAAATTCCAGAAACGTAACCGTAACAACTACTGATACAGATATTGCAGTGAATGTTCAAATTCTCCTTCAAATTTTATTAGCTTTATTAGTTAAACTAAATATTTTATAATGTTTCTAATCTGTTTATATTTAGCTATATGGGTTCAATCTAAGTAAATATTTTTTGTTGTAATATGTGGTACAAGCTTGGAATTCTTATTATGACTGAATTAATATTCAAGATTAATGGGGAAGTAAGTGTGGAAAACTACAAAATAGTAAAATTTAAATACATTATTTAACAGTAAATGAAACTTATGTTTATGTGAAGGAAAGCTGTCTTCTTATTAGAAGTCAGCTTTTTGATTTTATTAGTAAAAATAAGTGGAAATAGAAGATTGAGTTACTTGTCCAAGCAATTTTTATTAAATTACATATAATGCTGGTAGTTATTTGAAATTTTTATAGAAAATTGATTGGAGTGAATATTGTAAATGGATGATTTAAACAAATTTTCTTCCTTTAAGTTTGATAAGGATCAAAAGAATATAATCATAGACCTTTTACTCTCAGATATTTTTAATAGGCATGGGATAAATGAAGAAAGGTTAAAAAATTTATCGCCAGAAAAAAAACAGCAAATTAAAAGTATTGTTTCTGAAATACAATCACAGGTTAATAATTATTTAGATTGAAAGGGGGTGAACTTATGGACAAAGCATGCCATACAGATGAAAATAAAAAGTGGAGTGCATTAGATTCTTCAAATCCTCATCCATCTTTTAAAAATGCCAATGTTTCAGAAGCAGCTGCACAAGAAAGCAAAACTTACCAAATTTCTGAAGAATCTATTACAATTGTTGATTCAGCAGATGTAGAAGTTACAACTACAGATACAAAAGCTGCGTTATCTATTCAAGCAGCATTACAAGCAGCTATCGTGGTTATAATAAGTATTTCTATAGCAGATAGTGAAAAAGCTGACCGTGTAGCACAAGAATTGTTTCAAAAATCATCTGTTAAACAAGTTAATAAACAAGAAACTGTCATTAGAAATTCTAGAAATGTTACAGTTACGACTACGGATACAGACATAGCAGTAAATGTTCAAATTCTTCTCCAAATTTTATTAGCTTTACTAGTAAAATTAAATATTCTATAAAATATTTGACCTGTTTTTTAAATATGGTGCTTCTTAGGGATAAGTATTCACTTTTTTAATTATAGTACAGGCTAAAATATTAATCATAATTGGACTAATATTTAACATTGCATGAATAATAAGGTTAACAAACAATGTGATGGAAAATAAAGTTTGGTTATTTTTTTAAAAATTAAAAAGCCGTTTCCTTTATTGGATTTGGCTTTTTAATTTTAAACAGTATAAATTTGAAAAGACCACATTAAATTAAATAATTTAAATATAATAATGAAAAATCCCTAAAATTATTCGTGGTATAGAAAAAATAACAATAAACAATTGGTTAAATTGGAATGATTTTTATTAACAGTTCAACATTTGAAGAATAGTGCATACAATATAAAGTCTTTTCCTTTCTTCATTTAAGTTTTACGTATATAATTTAAAAGTACTATTTTTATTTTATATTTTTTATATTTATAACAGAATAGAGGTTTAAAAATGGGTGTTAAAATCATTACGGATAGTGCGGCGGATTTACCGGTAGAATTGCTGCAAGCATATGATATTGATTTAATTCCACTCCGTGTTTATGATGAAGCAGAAACAGAGTATTTAGATGGAGTTACATTAGAGTCAGTTACATTATTGCAAAACATGAGAGAAGGCGCTGTTTATAGAACGTCATTGCCTTCACTTGAAACTTTCCAAGAAAAATTTGTTTCTTATGCAAAAGAAGGTAATCCTTGTATATATTTAGCTTTTTCATCTGAACTGTCTGGTACATATCAATCGTCAGTTGTTATTAAAGAAGAAGTGAAAGAAACATATGCTGATTTAGATTTAGAAATTATTGATACGAAATGTGCTTCGCTTGGTCAAGGGCTTGTCGTATTAGAAGCTGCTAAAATGGCGAAAGACGGCGCATCAAAAGAAGATATTTTAAAACGTGTTGATTTTCTAATGAACCATATAGAACATATCTTCACAGTAGCTGACTTGCAGTACTTAGTGAGAGGTGGGCGTTTAAGTAAAGTAGCTGGTTTTATCGGTGGTTTACTAAACATTAAACCGATCTTAAACGTGCAAGAAGGAAAACTTGTACCACTTGAAAAGGTAAGAGGGAAAAAGAAAGTACTAAGCCGAATTGTAGATATTATGGAAGAGCGTGGAAAAGGCCTTAAAGGTCAAACAATCGCTATGACTCATGGTGATGATTTAGAAACTGCCGAAGCATTAAAGGCATTAATTACTGAAAGATTCGGCTGTGAAGTATTTATCGTAAATACAATTGGAGCTGCAATCGGAGCGCATACAGGACCTGGTGCGTTAACATTGTTCTTCTTAAATGAAGTAGAGTAAAGGATTGATCTTTTGATCAATCCTTTTTTTCTTATTAATCAGTAATAATCGGTCGATATGGTATCGGTGAAGATAAAATCATCGAAGTTTTTACTGTACCAAATGGTATAACGATATCAATTAATTCCTCTAATTCTTTCATTGAGTGAACCGCTACTCTTAAGTAATAGCTACTTTCACCTGTCACCCGATGACATTCAAGTATTCTATATTCTGTGTATATTTTCTCCTCAAATTTTTTGCATGGAATCTTTAAATTTTCGATTCTTAAAAATGCTTGAATTGATTTTCCAACTGCATCTAATGATATCCGAGCCGTATATTTCTCAAGTATTCCAGTATCTTGTAATCTCTTTAGTCTTTCTGTAACACTAGGGCGGCTGAGGTGTAAGTGTTCGGTCATTTCTGTAATTGTCATTCTGGCATCTTCTTGTAGTAATAACGTAATTTTCTTGTCAATTTCATCCATGAATTATGCTCCTTTACAAAATTGAAAGTAAATTTCTGAAATAAATACATAATATAAAATCTCATGTTAAATTACATGCACTTTTGTATATTGAATAGATTGATAACTTTCTATAATTAAAATATAAATGGAGGTGCATGTAATGTCTAATCATTTTGATGAAACAATTTCTATTAAAAAGGGAACAGCCTTATATGTCGGAGCGGTTTTAGGATCAGGAATTCTTATATTACCTGGTATGACAGCGAGTGTTGCAGAAGGGAATGCGATTGTTTCTTGGCTTATTATGATATTACTTAGTATTCCACTTGCATTCACATTCGCTTTTTTATCGATTGAGTACCCAAGTGCAGGTGGAATTGCCACGTTTGCAGAAAAAGCTTTCGGTAAAAATATAGGTGCTATTATAGGATGGTGTTTTTTTATTGCAGGTAGCGTTGGGCAAATTGTTGTCTCAATGACTGGTGGAATGTATATCGTGAAAGTGTTTGCTTTATCACCGTATTTCTCTTACGTAATAGCGTTTATTATTTTAAGTATTTCAATAGTTTTCAATTTATATGGATTAAAAATGAGTGGATTGTTTCAAGTATGTATTGGTTTATTAACTTTCTTTATTTTGCTAATAACAATTATTAGTTCACTACCTTATATTGAAATAAAAAATATAAATGTACATATTTCTATGCAAGAAATAAATCCGATTTTAGAGGCATCATTATTAATTTTTTGGTCGTTTTTTGGGTGGGAAGCTATTGCAAGTTTAGCTCCTGAATTTAAATCACCTAGAAAAAGAAATATTATTTTATCTACGGGATTTGCAATTGTTATTATTGGAGTTTTATATATAGGTATTGCATTATCAGTAATTGGAACGAAATCCTATCATATAAATGCTGATAATACTACAGCTCTTGTGCTTGTAATGAAGCAAGCATTAGGCGACCAATTTGCATGGATAATTGGATTTGTAGCTTTTATCATTTGTTTAGGGACGACAAATGCATTTATCGCAAGTATCGGGCGCTTAGGTTATTCACTAGGAAAAGAAGAAGTTGCACCGTGTTATTTAGCGCAGATTAATAAAAAAAGAGAAACACCAACAAATGCAGTAAAAGTTGTAAGTTTTATTGCAATAATAGGTTTGTTAATAAGTTTCGTTTTCCATATTAGCATAGATAAAATTGTTTTAATACCGAATTCGTTGGGGATTGTTACATACATAGTCGGTACTGCAGCTGGAATGAAATTAATAAAGAATAGGTTAGGTAAAATTTTTTCTATAGTAGCTTTTACATGTTGTGTGGTTGTTTATCCTTTTATTGGAGGAGTAATACTGATTCCAGTAGCTGTATCGTTTATCTGTTTATGCTATGTACGTTGCAGTAGCAGAAGAAAAGAATATAAATAAGAATGCGTTTGTAGAAATCTAAATATTTAAAGATATTAAATTTTTTACATTTCGTTTATAATTGTGAGGGTAAATATCTGTAACTATTTGTAAAAATAGGAGGCGGCTATAAAAATGCATGAAATTACTAGGTGGGATTTAGATCGATTGTATCCAATTGAGGATATTGTAACTCCAATATTGAGGTTGAAAGAACAATATTATGCGACAAAAGATGTAGAGATTCTTTCAAAACTTATACAATCTATTGAAAAAGCAGAATACTATTTGTATTGCCGATCTGCTGAAGAAAGTATTTCATCTGACCTTACTATATCGACTATGACAGTAAAAGATTTGAAAAAAGAAGTACAGCAAGTAATACAGAAAAGTGAAATGGAAACTTCCAATAATATTAATACTAATTTAATAAAAGATGAACTTGGTGCATGGGAAAATATGTACATACAATTAAGAAATAAGATAGAAATAGAGCACAATAATAAGCAAATATCATTTGGACAAGCAAATAATATTGCAATGAATAGTGATAATGAAAAGGAAAGAGTAGAAGTATTCGAGTTATTAACAAATGCCTTACATAAGGAAAAAGAAATTTTTGCTACTGTATTAAATCAAATAGGGAGATTACGTAATACAAAGAGTAATGAATTAGAAGATAGAGAGATTTTAACGCAATCTCTACATGCTAATGGTATTACTGAAACTGTATTATTACAAATGTGGAATGCGACAGAAGAAAATCTTGATACATTAGTAAGTGTTTTAAACGTGTATAAGAAGGGGGAAGCTTCGATTACATGGCATGAACTTATGACCGTAAAGGAAAATAATGAGATTCATATCCCTTTTTCAGTAGCAGTTCAAAACATATACGATGCGTTTGAAAATATAGATAAAGAATTAGCAGAATTTGCACGGAATGCAATAGAGAGTGGATGGGTGGATGCGGAACCGAGAGATAATAAACCACCTGGTGGATTTTGTGCTCCTTTTTTCAGTGAAAAAGAATCACGAATCTCTATGCGTTATGACGGAAGCATCGATAGTGTAAGAGTACTTGCGCACGAACTAGGACATGCTTGGCATTTTTATAATATGAGTTTTGAGCAATCTACTTCTTTTTTAGATGATTATTTGCCAATGAGTACGGCTGAATCGGCGTCTATTTGCTTTGAAACGGTACTCTTAAACTATCTAATTCAAACAACAGATAGTATAGATATGAAAAAGTCATTGCTTAGTTGGAAAATAAGAAACTGTTTTAATTATGTAATGGCAATTCGAGCATCATTTGAATTTGAGAAGAATTTTTATGAAAAGTGTAAAGAAGGTCCATTAAGTGCTGATGAAATCGAGAAATTATCTATTATATCGCAAGAAAAAGCATATGGGCATGCGTTATCAGAATATCAGCCGTTTGTTTGGATGAAATACATTCAATTTTATATTGCAGATGTTCCTTTTTATAATTATCCATACACATTTGGGTATTTAGCTAGTTTTAGTTTATTAGAGATGGCTCAAGAAAGTAAAAATACTTTTCATCCGAAATATAAGGAGTTTTTACGAGAAACAGGAAAAGCTCCAGTGGAAGAACTTATGAAAAAACATTTTGAAATCGATATAACAAGCTATGTATTCTGGTATAAAGCTTTTAGACAAATTTCGAAAGATGTTGATGAATATTTGAGGCTTATGTAAGGAGAGAGTATAGTGGATCACCAACTTATAAAGGGAATACCTTTTTCAACTTTAGAATATGAAAAAGCTATAAGTTTATTAAAAGGTTGGCTACATGAACAACAAGAGAAACCAAGGTTTGTAGTAACTGCAAATCCTGAAATTGTTATGTCTGCAAAGGAAAGCACGGCTAAATCAAAGCAGTTTAAAAAGATGTTACTTTCTGCAGATTTAATAACAGCGGATGGGATTGGCGTCATAATAGGCTCGAAAATATTAAAAGGAACTTTGAAAGAACGTGTTACTGGGGCAGATATCACTCACGATTTAATAAAATATTGTAATGACAATGAATATCGTGTCTTTCTTTTTGGAGCTGCGCCAGAAAGTAATAAAAAGGCACTAAAAAAATTAAATGAGCAGTTCCCAGGAGCACAGTTTAAAGGACAGCATGGATTTGTAAATGGCGAAGAAATAGAAGAAGTAAAAATGAAAATTAAGCAATTCAAGCCGCACTTACTACTAGTAGGACTAGGTTCACCAAAACAAGAAGAATTCATCTATGAAAACATACAAACATTAAACGTGCCGCTATCTATTGGTATAGGAGGCATGATTGATATAATATCTGGTACTGTAAAAAGAGCACCAAAAATTATGAGGGATACAGGAACTGAATGGCTGTATAGGTTACTTTCGCAGCCGAAACGGTTAAAGAGACAACTCGTACTTCCGAAATTTTTAATTTCAGTTATGGTAGAGAGGATGAAAGGAACACCAAGTTAAGAAAGGATAAACAAGATGATAGAGCCGTTATCTAATGAAAAAGCTAAAGAAATTTTTCGAGAGCTGAAAGTAGAATGTGAATATTTATTTGAATTTAAAATTCAAAAAACAATACCTATTCATCGTGGTTGGCTAAATTTGAAGTGGAAACTCGAAACGGATGCAGGATCTTTTGTATTAAAGCAATATAATAAAGAACGGTACAAAATGTATAACCCAGAACTTTTAATACAAGCATTACATCACCAGCAAAGACTACATAATAATGGTGTATGTTGTCCGAAGCTTCTAACTTATAAAAATAATGTAATGCATACATCAAAAAATAATGAAAGATTTATAGTTTTAGAACATAAAGAAGGTAATCTAATTTCACCAGGAAAATTGAATGAAAAGGAAATCTACTCTCTTGGTAAGACAATAGGTCTTATGCATAATTTGTTAAATGATGGCTCTTTAATAGAAGGAGAAAATCCTAAATTTGTTCCGCCTACTAAAGAGGAAAGGCTGGAACATTGGGAAGATAAAAGGAAAGAAGCAGAACAGTTAGGAAAAGAACATATTCTCTCCCATATAAAATTACAACAAGAGGCAACACAATTAGTAAATATAGATCAATTTTATAGTAGTAAAAGAGGATGGGTGCACCGCGATCTATGGGTAGATAATTTCTTATTCCATAACGATGAAGTCTCAGCAATTCTAGATTTTGATCGTATGGATTATGATTATGTAGAGTTGGATATTGGGCGTGCGGTTATATCTTGTGCCTTACATGATGGAGTATTAAATAAGGGCCTTGTTGCATCACTTTTAGCGGGATACCGTCATAAATTAGACTTTCCAGTAGGGAGTATTGTTCGGGCAATTCAAATGCTTTGGTATATGGAGAGTACATGGTGGATTCATGCCAATATAGATCAGCATAGTGTACCACCTTCACGTTTTGCGGATGAAATGAATTGGATAGCTAAAAATTACAGTGCATTACATAATATATTGGCAGATTTATAAGAAAAAAGGAGACTACATTCATGAAAAAAATCGGCATTATCGGAGCAATGCAAATTGAAATAGACTTACTTTTAGAAAAACTAGCTATACAAGAGGAACAGACGATTGCGGGAATGCCTTTTTACATTGGCGAATTTATGGGAACTGAAGTGATTGTTACAAGATGTGGTGTAGGAAAAGTAAATGCAGCCGCATGTACGCAAACATTAATTCATAAATTTGATGTAGATGCTATCATCAATACGGGTGTTGCTGGCGGGTTACATCCGGATGTAAAAGTTGGTGATGTAGTCATTTCAACGAATGTTACCCATCATGATGTAAGTAAAACTCAAATGAAAAACTTATTCCCGTTCCAAGAAGAATTTATCGCAAGTAAGGAATTAATAGAGTTAGCACGCATTGCATGCAATAGTAGTAGTTTACATATGGAGATTCATGAAGGAAGAATCGTTAGTGGTGAATGTTTTGTTGAGGATTCAAAACTAAAAGCAAAATTAATAGACGAATATGCACCTCATTGTACAGAGATGGAAGGTGCAGCAATTGGACATGTTGCCCACATAAATGATATACCGTTTCTCGTTATACGATGTATTTCTGACAGTGCAGATGATGAAGCGCAAATTTCTTATGACGACTTCGCGAAAACTGCCGCAAATTATTGTTCAGAAATTATCGTTGAGATGCTGAAAAATATATCGAGTAAAACTTATAGTTCAAAAGGGGAGAATGACATGTTACAAGCATTAATTTTTGATATGGACGGAACGTTATTTCAAACTGATAAAATTTTAGAATTATCGTTAGATGATACTTTTGATTACTTAAGATCACTACAATTATGGGATACGGTAACACCTATTGAAAAATACCGTAAAATTATGGGTGTACCTTTGCCGAAAGTTTGGGAAGCTTTATTACCGAATCATTCTATTGAAGTAAGAGAACAAACAGATGCATATTTTTTAGAAAGATTAATTGAAAACATTAAGAGCGGAAAAGGTGCTTTATACCCGAACGTAAAAGAAGTTTTTACATACATAAAAGAAAATAATTGTTCAATATATATTGCTAGTAATGGTTTAACTGAATATTTACGAGCAATCGTATCTTATTATTCTTTGGACCTGTGGGTTACTGAAACGTTTAGTATTGAACAAATAAACTCTCTTAATAAAAGTGACTTAGTAAAAAGTATTTTGAACAAATATGATATAAAAGAAGCAGCGGTAGTTGGCGACCGTTTATCTGATATACGTGCAGCGAAAGATAATGGCTTGATTGCGATTGGATGCAATTTTGATTTTGCACAAGAAGATGAACTTGCGCAGGCGGATTTAGTAATAGATGATTTACTTGAGTTGAAGGGAATATCGCCTACTGTGCAGAGATTATAAATTCATTAAAAAAATCATACAATATTTTAAAAATCCTTCTTCCACGAATGGAGTAGAATTCATTTGTGATAAATTAGTAATAGTTTGATTTTTTAAAAAAACTGAGTAGAGGATTATAAAGTGTGTGCAGTTTTTTGCCAATTCCTATATATCTTATTCCACGGAGGAAATATGCTTAAAGATAATTTTAACATTAGTAATATTCCCGCGGTTTTGTGGGGAGATAAAAGTGAAAAAGTTTTTATTGCAGTACATGGAAATATGTCAAATAAGGAAGATACAGTTATTCAAATATTAGCTGAAGAAGCTAATCAAAAAGGTTATCAAGTATTAAGCTTTGATTTACCTGAGCATGGAGACAGAAAAAATGATAATACTCCTTGCAAAGTACAGTTTTGTGTTAGTGAATTATCGATAGTTATGAATTACGCAAAAGAACATTGGAAAGAAGTAAGCGTGTTTGCATGTAGTATAGGAGCTTATTTTAGCCTTTTAGCTTATCAAAATGATGTGATAGAAAAGGCATTATTTTTATCACCAGTAGTTAATATGGAACGAATTATCGAAAATATGATGAAATGGTTTAATGTAACACCAGAGCTTTTGCAAAAAGAAATGACTATAGAGACACCGATTGGTCAAAAGTTATATTGGGATTATTTATGTTATGTAAAAGAACATCCTATTAATACATGGAATACAGATACATATATTATGTACGGATCCAAGGATGAACTGTGCGAATTTGAAACTATTAACTATTTTACAAAAAAACATCGTTGTAAATTAGAAGTCATGGAGACAGGTGAACATTATTTTCATACTGAAGAACAGTTCAAGATATTTGAACAGTGGTTACACAAACATATCAATTAACAAATTATAATTTATCTTGAGTCTGTTAGAGAAGAATGACGAATATATAAACTAATACAATATTTGAGAGATATTATAAATGTATTTACTTAAACGGCTTTATTCATGATTTTGAGTACAAATAACTTTAAATGTATAGAAATTAAACAATTATATTATCGATTTACATCTGAAGTGAAGAATACGCACACTACGAATTAAATAAAATAACAACCATAAAAATGCTCAGAATAAATAATTCTTGAGCATTTTTACGTATTTTTATATTAAGGGGGAATTTACTTGAAAGATATACATATTCAACAAATTGAAGATTTAATGAAATACGAGCACGATTATCTTGTTTAAGAAAGCAAAGAAGAAGGATTTAATTTCTTAATAAAACTAATAAGTGAATATGAAAATAAAATAAACATATTTAATAAAACTGGAGAATGTTTATATGGTATTTTTCAAGGGGAAAAGTTAATTGGAATAGGAGGGTTAAATGAGGATCCATATACAGAAAACAATAAGATTGGTCGATTAAGGAGATTTTATATTTCAAAGAACTATCGTCGTAAAGGGCTAGGGAACTTGTTATTAAACCGATTATTATTACATGCAGAAAAATATTTTAAAGTGGTTGTTTTACATACAGATACGAAACAAGGTGATGTGTTTTATAATGCAAATGGATTTGTGAAGGGGGAAGTATATAAAGGGTCTAGTCACTATAAAGTATTATATTAGTAAAAAAGAGACCGCAGCTTCGAAAAATAAGCTTATGAAGTCTCTTTTGCTACTCAATTATGTTTTAACATTCATTTGTTTCAATAATCCCTTCGGATCACCTTTCACATAATAAAAATGCGGATTGTTTTCATCATCGTAAAGCATAATATAAGGTTTTTGATTAAGCGGGAGGAGAATAAGTACTTCATCAATTGTTGTATGTAACCATTGATTTGTAATAGAAATTGGTTTAGATAATGGGATTTTTATCATGTGACCATCTTTTGGAACGACGTTTAAGTTTTTGAACGGGCCAGTAATGGATTTAGCGTATTGAACAGCTTCTTTTTGAATAGCTGGATCTAAAGATTGTTTTTGAACGACCATTTCTTTTTGACAATCAAACACTTCAATTTGTTGATTTGTATTTGCGAACACATTTGTTGATAATAAGAAACAAAGAAGAGTAATAACCCCGATTTTTTTAATCATAATACAACACCTCGTTTTTACTATACCCTTAAAACGTTCAAATATTTTTCTGTCACATTGATGTAACAAAGAAGTTGTATAATACAATTGGTTTTTGTTTAATAGCAATGGAGGATAATGTATGAGAGTATTAATAGCAGATGATGAACAAGATATGTTAAGGATTTTAAAGGCTTATTTCGAGAAAGAAGGCTTCGAAGTTTTATTAGCAAAAAATGGAGAAGAAGCACTTCAAATATTTTATGATGAAAAAGTTGATTTAGCTGTTTTAGATTGGATGATGCCGAAACATAGTGGTATTACTGTCTGTCAGGAAATAAAAAAGAATTCAAGCGTAAAAGTGTTAATGCTTACAGCGAAAAGTGAAAGTGAAGATGAATTAGCAGCACTTCAAAGTGGCGCAGATGAATATGTAAAAAAACCATTTCATCCAGGCGTATTAATAACTAGAGCGAAAAAACTTATACAGCATGATGATGTCATTCAAGTTCAAGATTTGAAAATAGATTTCACTAAAAATAAAGTTTATAAAAATGACAAAGAGTTAGATATTACAAAAACAGAGTTAGAATTGATAAAGTGTTTTTTAAATCATAAAGGCATGATTTTAACTCGAAAAAAATTGTTAGATATCGTATGGGGATTTGACTATTTCGGAGAAGAGCGAACTGTTGATACACATGTAAGAAGATTACGTAAAAAAGTAGGAGAAAATATTATAAAGACGCATCGTGGTTTAGGATATAGTTTGGAGGAGCAGAGTGAATAAACTTGGAAAAAAGCTATTTCTCAGCATTTCTTTAACTGTTATTCTTATTTTTACAATCTCTTTATTATTAATTAACTATCTTTTACCGAAATATAATATTTACAAAACGCGAGAAAGTTTAGAAGGTATTACAGCACAAATACAGTCCATACCGAGCAAACAACTGGATGAAGCAATTACTAGCATTGAAAATAAAGGAAATGTTACGATTGCGTATACATCAATTAACAATTCGGAAGATCGAATTAATGATGAGTTACGTATGCAACTTACAAGGAAAAGGGTTGCCCTTAATAAACTTTGGATTACAAAAGAAGAAGTAATGAAAGTAAAGAACTTCGGGCAAGCGAATAAAATATATGATCAAGAAAAGATTAAATCTAGTTTTTTTGTGAAATACATTGCGAAAGACGATATGTTAATTTTAGTAGGAGTTTCGATCGCACATTCTAATGAAATAATAAAAGTGTTAAATTCATTTTATTTTTACATTTTTGGCATTACGATTTTTCTTATTATCGTACTTGTATGGATACTTTCAACGACAATCACCAGACCATTGAAAGAATTAAGTAATGTTGCAGAAGATATTTCAAATTTGAAATTTGAACGAGCGAAAGTGAAAACAAATGATGAAATAGGGGACTTAGCTAATAGTATTAATATCATGAGTGAAAAACTAAATGAAGCGCATGAAGATTTAACAGATCGAAATGAACATTTAAAACGATTTATGGGTGATGTGACGCATGAATTAAAGACTCCAATCGCATTAGTGAAAGCATATTCTATGGGAATAAAAGATGGTTTAGATGATGGTACATACATAGATACAATCATTAAACAAACTGATCACATTTCAAACCTAATTGAAGAGTTATTACGATTTTCTAAACTAGAAAGAGATGTTTTACAAAAAGAAGAATTCGATATTAAATCACTAGTCCAAAGTATATTAGATAAGCATAAGATTGAACTGGAATCGAAAGAAATCAATTTGCAAGTGAACTATAATGTTAGCGATGCAGTTGTTAATGCTGATGTAAATAAAATGAAAATGGTCTTTCAAAATTTAATATCTAATGCGATAAAATATACAGCAAATCAAAATATAAAAATTACTTTAGAAGATCGAAATGAAAATATATATTTTCAAATTCAAAATGGTATGAATGCTGAACAAATGAAAGATATCGATAAAATTTGGGAACCTTTTTACGTCTTAGAATCTTCTCGTAGTAAAGACCATTCTGGTACAGGACTAGGTTTAGCGATAGTGAAAAGTATTTTAGAAAGACATGGTTTTGATTATGGAGTCTCTACAATAGAGGGAGATATAAGATTTTATATTAATATGAAGAATGACTAATTCGAAACTATAAAAAGCATCGTCTATTATTAGGCGATGTTTTTTTTGATTATATGAGAGTAGTAAATCAGAATGTATAACCTCGAAAGCTCGTTTGAAGAGTGTTCTACAAATTTTTCAAGTTGTTGCATGAAATATAAACTGAATTTTCTGTTATTTTGTTGTATAGTAAAAGGAGACATATATGGGGAGGAAAAAGTATGGGGAAAAAGAAAATAGCAATTACATTATCAACAATCTTATCTTTATCAGTCACATCAGGAGTTTCTAGTATGACTGCGTATGCAGACAAGAAAGAAACAAACTACATAAATGAGAATGGCGTGAAGTTAAATGGGAAAGGTGCAGAAGGACTACAATCAAATACGAAGATTGAATTAGAAAATGGGATGACAAAGCCGATCTACTCGCTTGATGAAGCAATTATCGAAAATTTATTTGTAGAGACGGAAGTTGATAGTGATCGAGATGGAAAAAAGGATCGTGTATCAGTAAAAGTTATGCGTCCAAAAACTGATTCAAATGTGAAAGTTCCCGTTATATATGAAATGAGTCCATATCGATCTGGCTTAAAAGATGTTCCTGTATATAATGTAGATGAAGAATTGTATGCGTATGAAGGGAAACCGTATGGAGCTGTTAATCTTGGTTCATACGGAAATTATTATGTGCCAAGAGGCTATGCAGTCATTTTAGGTGAAAGTATAGGAACTGGGAAATCAGACGGATGTCCAACTACTGGGGATGAGCAAGAAATATTAGGGACGAAATCTGTCATTGATTGGGTAAATGGGCGAGCGAAAGCATATACAGAAAATGGTGAGGAAGTTAAGGCTGATTGGTCAACAGGAAATGTAGGTATGACAGGCGTTTCTTATAATGGTACGTTACCAAATGCAGTTGCGACGACTGGCGTGGAAGGGTTAAAAACAATTATTCCAATCGCAGCGATTAGTAGTTGGTATGATTATTATCGTGCAAACGGTGCAGTCATTGCGCCTGGTGGATACCAAGGAGAAGATACAGATAACATGGCAGAAGCAGTTTTAACAAGAGAAAATCCTGAAGTTTGCGGACAAGTAATAAAAGAGCTAACAGCTGGACAGGACCGGAAAACTGGTAATTATAATGATTTTTGGGATAAACGTAATTATGTAAAAGATGCTAAAAACGTAAAAGCGAGTGTATTTGTTGTTCATGGTTTAAATGATTGGAATGTAAAGACGAAGCAGTTTGCGCAGTGGTGGGAAGCACTTGGAGAAAATGATGTCCCTCGTAAAATGTGGTTACATCAAGGTGGACACGGTGGAACATCAACAAATGATTGGCAAAGAACACAAAATAAATGGTTCGATTACTGGTTGTATGGAATTGAAAATGGGATTATGAATGAACCGATGGTGGATGTACAACGTGAAAATAAAACTTGGGATAAAATAAAAAATTGGCCGGATCCAGCAGCTGTACCGTCAAAAGTTCGTATGTATTTAAGTAACAAAGCAGTTAATTTGCCATTAAGTATGGGCTCAGCAAATAAAGTTTTCTCATTCGTGGATGATGCAAAAATGAAATCAAATCAATTAATAGCAAACCCAGAATTAGAAGTAGCCAATCGATTAGTGTATACAATGCCTGTACTTCAAAAAGATACGCGTATAAGCGGTACACCAAAGATTTCAATTACAGGAAATATTGATCGATCTGTATCAAATTTAACTGCTTTACTTGTTGATTATGGTGGAGCAAAGCCGGAAATTGTAACGAGAGGCTGGATGGATCCACAAAACTTAAAGAGTATAGAAAATTCAACAGCGATTCAACCGGGCAAAGATTATACATTCACATGGGATATGCAGCCTGATGATTATGTATTTAAAGCGGGGCATCAAATAGGGGTCATTTTAATCGCTAGTGACTATGATTATACGATTAGACCGAAAGCGGGCACGAAGCTTACAGTAAAATTAAGTGAAGTAACATTGCCGATTGTGAAATAAATAGTTATGAATAAAGAGCTTACTGCATAGTAAGCTCTTTAAACTTTGAAATGGGGAGTTTAAAATGAGTGTATTAAAAGTGATAAGAAGAAAAATAAATCCAATTAATGAATTCATCATATCCTCCTTTCAATATAATTCTGAATTTTCATATGTTTATTTTGAATGGAATATTATACAATATAATTATATTGTATGGAAAGCGAGTGATATATTATGACAGTCAGCTCTTTCGAATTTTTATTAAAAATAAAGGTACAGGAAGATTAATTGAATGAAAATCTTCCGTACGTATAAAACGGAGGAGAAAATAAATGTTTAGTTTTTATAGTACACTTTGCACGGAACTTTACGATTTCACTAAGCCTGTCGGTTATTCTTTAAATGGTGATATTGAGTATTACGAAGAACGTTTAAAAAATTGTAGGGGAAGAATTCTCGAAGCAGCGGTAGGATCAGGGCGTGTCATTATCCCGCTTCTTGAAGCTGGTTTTACAGTAGATGGGATAGATTATTCACCTGAAATGCTAGAATCGTGCCGCGTGCGATGTAAAGAGAGAAACTTACATCCTAATTTATATGAAGGAAGCTTACAACAATTTTCACTGCCACATAAATACGAGGCAATTATCATTCCAACTGGATCTTTTTGTTTAATTGAAAATCGTACAGATTCTATAAACGCATTGAAATGTTTTTATGAACATCTTAATCCAGGCGGGCGATTAATCGTAGATATTATGCTTCCGCATGACTGGAAAACAGGAGAGATTCATACATCGACTTTTTCTTTGCCGAGTGGAGACGGAATTACATTAGAAAATAAATCAATTGAAATAGATTGGCTGAACCAAGTTACTCTATCATATTTAAAATATGAAAAATGGAGTAAAGGGCAGTTAGTACAAACAGAACTACAACGCTTTGCGATACGCTGGTATGGAATAGAAGAGTTTAAACTTCTGCTAGAAAGTATAGGTTTCTCTAACATTACTTACTCCGCTGACTATGTTTATGAAAAAGAACCGTCAAATGCAAGTCAAATGTTTACTTTTGAAGCTGTGCGAAACGAAAAATAAAGAACTATGTATGAAAATAAGGCAATCGATATAATATCGGCTGCCTTATTTCAATTGTATATTACTTACATGGTATTACGTTCCGGTTGTCCAAGCATTCTTCTACTAACTACATATACTACTTATATTAAAGGCAGTTACTATTTCAAATAGAAATGTTATTTTTCTATAAATGATATTTTAGAGAAGTAGGGGATAAATTTGGAAAACGTAGAACAAGACAGAATTGAAAATCAAGTGTATTCCAATCGTGTAGTAAGATCAGAATTTGATGCGAATTGGGAAACATGTATATCAAAAAGTGGCTATGTAATTTATGTAGCAACAAGTAATAATGCTGAAGTAATAGTACTTCTTGCAGATGGTTCAAGTAAACTATTAATTTTTGAAAAAGGCGGTAAAGTAGTAGTAGGCGGTGGTGGTACAAGTCATTACAGTAAGCCGCATATTGCAAGAAATATTTAAGGTAGTACATGTATTTGAGAAGAAGCTGGAAAACGGTTATTCATTCATGTTTAGAGTATGATAGACTAACCGTTTTTATTTGTTTATATTATTTTAGAAGAACTCGATTGATTACAAATACATCGGTATGACCAGCAAAAATTAGGAGGAAATTGTACGGATAAGAATTCGAAATATAATGTAAGTTTGGAAGAAACATATAAGCAATTTTAAAAAGTATTTCCTATTTCGGGAAATGCTTTTTCTATGTTATAGTATAATAGTGTTTCGAAACGATGTTATTTTAATATACTTCAAATCTTGTTGTGTATTATTTTTATATTAAATTAGTTGTGCAAGTATTTTTTTATATAAGGAGTAACAATTAGAGAAATGAAAAATATAGACTTTATACTAGAAAGTGATGAGGCATTAAAACCGTCGGAACGATTAGTACTATTATTATTAGAGAAGCATAGAATGTTATATACGAACGATTTATTAGCGTTATCTAATTTATCATATAAAACATTAACAGATTCATTAACAGCGCTTGTTTTAAAATCATATGTGTTAAAGGAAACAGGTAAGGGAAGAAGACAGAATTGTTATAGATTAGTATGATAAGACTGCTTATTTTAGAGAATTTATATTGATATTTTTCGAATGTAAGGAGAAATAGAATTTTAATTTTCAAATGGAAAACGAACCGCAATACGTACTTGAATATTTGAATTTCATTTTTGTTAATGATAATTTTATAATTATCGAAAATAGAAAAATAAAATAAACTGCATAAAAAAGAAATAAAAAACAATCCGTTTTTAAAATGGATTGTTTTTTATTGGAATAATATTATTTGATGAATGGAAAACAGGAATGATTATTCTACTTCACTTGTGTACTTTTCAGGTAATAATTCTATTACGTTACATTTTACAAGTTCACCATTATAAGAAAGTATAACGTTCGTATTTTTTCCGTAATCACTTATTAATTCTCGACACATACCACATGGAGCAACAACCCAACATTTTTCTATATCTTCATGAGGGTGTGGGTGAGCAACTGCGACAATGGTATCAAATTCATGATCACCTTCTGAAATAGATTTTCCGATCGCCATAGCTTCACCGCATACTGTTATTCTTCCAACATGCACTGCTGCATAAATATTACCTGCTTTAGTTCTTACAGCTGAACCGATATGATGACGACCGTATTTATAGTTTTTTTCGATTACTTTTTCAGCAGCTTTAATTAAATCATAGTCTTCACTATTTAAAGGCATTACTTGTAACATAATCTCTCCTCCATATTAAACATGATTAGTGTTATTTTAACGGAAAAATTTAATATTTAAAATAACAGATAATTATTGGAGAGATAATATTATTATGTAAACTGTAGTTTTAACAGGAAAATATCATAATCAATAGAACATATAGAAGAAGGGGAAACTTAAATATTTTGAAAGATGGGGGAACAGCATATTATATTGCATTAGAAAAAGAACATGATCACCTTTTACATCATTTAAAACAGGAAGTGAACGTATGATAAATAAATGGAGTGTGGGCATATTTTTATTTAACGAGGTAGAAGTGTTAGACTTTGCTGGGCCATTTGAAGTTTTTTCTGTAACCGAAGCGGATGAAGAAAAACCATTTACTGTGTATACAGTTAGCCAAAATGGAGAAATGATTACAGCAAGAAACGGATTAAAGGTAAAACCGGATTATAGTATTGAAGATTTCCCACCAGTTGATATTTTAATCATTCCCGGTGGTAAAGGCGTTCGGGAAAATGAAGTGAAAAATGATATTATAATAAATTGGGTTTGTCAGCAAATGAAAGAAGTAAAGCTAATGACATCAGTTTGTACGGGAGCGCTATTACTTGCGAAAGCCGGTTTACTAGAAGGCTTAAAAGCAACAACGCATTGGGCTAGTATTCAAACTTTCAAAAAAGATTATCCGAATGTAGAAGTAATGGAGAATGTGAAATTTGTAGATGAAGGACACATTATTACATCTGCAGGTATTTCAGCTGGTATTAACATGTCATTTCATATTGTAAAAAATTTGTTAGGTGTGGAGATTGCTGAGGAAACAGCTAAAAGTATGGAATATGATATTGATTTACAAAATTAAAAAGCCCAGGCTGGGCTTTTTTATATTGATTGAATATAGCTAATCTCCTCATCACTCAAAATAGGGCGAACAGACGCATTTGCATTTTCTTGTGCTTGTTTTTCTGTTTTTGCACCTGGGATTACAACACTCACTGCTGGATGAGTGAGTATATAGCGAAGTGCAAGTTGCCCTAAGGTCTGATTTTTATTTGAGAGCAACCGAAGTTTCTCTACCTTTTGTAAGTCTTCTTGAAACCAATTTTCATTTGGCCAATCTTTGCGTAAATCTCCATTTGGAAAAGTTGTTTTATTTGTGAATTTTCCAGTTAAAATACCCATTTTTAACGGCCCACGAATAACAGCTCCTAGATTTTTTTCTTGTAAGAATGGCAAAATATCATTTTCTGGTTTTCGATTCAATATATTGTAATCAAGTTGTACGATGTCAATTTCATTGTTTTTATTGAAATGACGAATGTATTGTAAATCATGTGTCGAAACACCGACTGCTCTTACTTTTCCATCACGTTTTAATACTTCAAATGCACGTAAAAATGCTTCTGTTTCTCTACGGTTATGCCACCAAATATGACAAAAATAAAGATCAATGTAATCTGTTTGAAGACGTTGTAAACTTGTTTCAAATACGGCGATGATTTTTTCGGGAGTATCATATACAGGTTGTGCGTGATAGGTAAAGCTTTGATATCATCTCCACCTTTTCCCCCACCTAACACCGTACGTGACAGTTTCCCGTC
>NZ_JASHJA010000018.1:0-73671 GCF_030733445.1 Bacillus sp. MMSF_3353 | reverse complement strand
TCCATTCCTAATAATTCAAGAGCACGATTGGCCATGACTTCATTTGCGTTCATATTCATTGAAGTACCTGCTCCGCCTTGGATTGGATCTACGATGAAATGATCATGCCATTTTCCATCAAGAATTTCTTGAGCAGCTTCTGCGATCGCGCCGCCCTTGCTCAATTCCAATCTTCCTACATCTGTATTAGCAAGCGCTGCAGCTTTTTTTACAATTGCGAACGCTCTAATTAAACCTTCATGGATTTTATATCCTGTAATTGGGAAGTTTTCAACTGCACGCATTGTTTGTACGCCGTAGTATGCATAATTCGGTACTTCTTTTTCACCTAAAAAATCTTTTTCAATTCGAACACCATTTTTAACTTCAGTTAATGTTGCCATGATTATTCACTCCTTAACGATTTCTTATGCTGCTTTTGTTTCTTTGACTGTTTCTACATATTGTTTTGCTTTCTCATCATCGAATTCGCCTTCCCACTTCGACATAACAATGGCCGCTAATGCATTTCCTAATACATTGACAGATGAGCGAATCATATCTAAAATGCGGTCAATTCCCGCAATTAACGCGATACCTTCTAGTGGTAACCCCATTGAACCTAACGTTGCTAATACAACAACGAACGATGCACCTGGAACTCCCGCCATACCCTTGGATGTTAACATGAGAACGAATAATAACGTTATTTGCTCTGTCAGTGACATGTGCACACCGTACATTTGTGCAACAAACAATGCCGCTAACGCTTGATAAATAGCCGATCCAGTCAAGTTAAATGTATAACCTGTCGGAATTACGAAAGAGGCAACTGCCTTTGGACAACCGAATTCTTCCATTTTTCTCATTATATTAGGTAAAACAGCTTCTGAACTTGCTGTCGTAAATGAAAGAATGAGTTCTTCTTTTAAAATTTTCATTAATGTAAAAATGTTTACGCCAACCATTCGTGCATTAATACCTAATACAATCACAACGAATAGTATAACAGTTACGTATACAGCTAGCACTAGTTTTCCTAAAGGAAGTAGTGTTGCTACACCAAATTTTGCAACCGTAACCGCAATTAATGCGAATACACCAAATGGTGCAAATTTCATAACTTGATTTGTAACCCAAAACATCGCTTCGAGTACACCTTCAAAGAAGTTAAAGACAGGCTTCCCTTTTTCCCCAATTGCCGCAACTCCTAAACCGAATAATACGGAGAAGAAAATAATCGGTAATAAGTCACCTTGTGAAATCGATTCAAATACGTTTTTCGGTACAATATGAACAATCGTCTCAGCGAATCCTTTCTTCTCTGTAGCATCTGCCGTTTGTTTATAAGAAGAAATATCACTTTGCTGTAAATTACTCATATCAACGCCAGTACCTGGTTGGAATATATTCGCCGCAAGTAATCCCATTAAAATAGCAATCGTCGTAATAATTTCGAAATAAAGAATTGTCTTACCACCCAGTTTCCCAAGCTTCTTCATATCTCCTACACCAGCTACTGCAACAATTAATGCTGAAATAACAATCGGTACTACAATCATTTTAATTAAGTGAATAAATATATCCCCAATTGGTGTGATATAAGAAATCGCCGTTTTATTGCCATAAAAGACTGCCCCTACTACAATCCCTAAAACAAGCGCGACAAAAATTTGTGTTGCCAATCCGAATTTTTTCATTTATGTTCATCCCCTTCATGCGAACGCTTTCAATTTAAATTTATAAAAGCTACTCACACATCTTATAAGCGAACCTACAAAATCATACAAAAACCTACAAGTTCGGCACAAAAAATTCGAAAATTTTTCTTTTCTTTTTCATTGACACCTTTTTATTAAAAAGAGATACAATATACTTGATAAGTAATCAGATTGTTTCGTATAATCAAAAAGATATACACTTACAATAAATCGAAATGAAAAGGAGTGGATGGTATGAAAAATTATGTACAAAAATTCGTCCTATCTTCTTCTTTTCTTTTTCATTTTCTTAAAAAGGAACAAAGGCATTTGCCTTTGTTCCTTTTTTATTGCGATCTATATAGGGGGAATTGTTATGAAGCCATATAAAAGAGTCTTAATTAAATTAAGCGGCGGCGCACTTGCTGATCAATCCGGAAATAGCTTTAACTCCAAAAGATTAGAACATATCGCAAACGAAATTATATCCATTATTGACTTAGGTATCGAAGTATCCATTGTCATCGGCGGCGGTAACATTTTCAGAGGTCATCTAGCTGAAGAATGGGGCATTGATCGAGTAGAAGCTGATAATATCGGTACGTTAGGTACAATCATTAACAGCTTAATGCTTCGCGGCGTCTTAACAAGTAAAACAAATAAAGAAGTACGCGTTATGACTTCCATCCCGTTTAATGCAGTAGCAGAGCCTTATATTCGCCTCAGAGCAGTACATCATTTAGATAACGGTTATGTTGTCATTTTTGGCGGCGGTAACGGGCAGCCGTTCGTTACGACAGATTATCCAAGTGTTCAAAGAGCCATTGAAATGAATAGTGACGCAATATTAGTCGCAAAACAAGGAGTAGATGGCGTCTTTACTAGTGATCCAAAACATAATAAATCAGCAAAAATGTACAGAAAACTAAACTATAACGATGTTGTTAGGCAAAACATTCAAGTCATGGATCAAGCCGCTTTATTACTTGCTCGTGATTACAATTTACCAGCACACGTCTTTAACTTTGATGAGCCTGGTGTAATGAAAAGAATTTGCTTAGGGGAGCATGTGGGGACATTGATTAATGATGATGCTTCATTGCTTGTGCATGAAAACTAATTATCTCTCATTAAAAAAGGGTGTCTATAAAAGACATCCTTTTTCATTAACCTTTATAAATAAAAATCCACTAATCCTGCCACTTTCTCCTTACAACGCTCCCAAAACGATAACTTCTCAAAAAATTGTTTCGTCATCTCTTTCGAATCACGAAAATCTTTTGTTAATGCCTCATTCACTTCTGATATGATAGTCCCACCGTGAATATACAAATTCATCTCATCATTCATATAAAAGCTACGTGCAGTCATGTTCGTTGTACCGATAACAGTTAGTTCATTATCAATTATCATTAACTTCCCATGAAACATTCCTTTTTTATAACCATATACTTTAATTCCATTATTAACAGCTTGACGAATATAAGGATACGCTGCCTCTTTAATGAGAGGAATATCTGGTTTATATGACCAAAGTATTTTCACTGTAACACCACGTTTTTGCGCTTCAATTAAAGCATTCATAAATTCTTTATTTTTCGCTATAAAATAAGGTGTTGTAATTACGATTGAATGCTTCGCTTGTTTTATTAATTCGATATACTTTTCAGCGACGTAATGTCCATTGTAGCTAGTCATCGTATGTAATGTATTCCCTTTACTAGCTTTATTCGTACTTCTTTTTATATTTTCTTTCGTATCTCGTTTCCAATCTGAAGCGAATTGCTCTTCTAAATCTTTTGCTCCTTCTCCTCTTATCCGCACATGATAGTCACGCCAATATCCAAAATGCTTATCTTTCCCTAAATACTCATCTCCTATATTAAAACCACCTGTATAGCCAATCTCCCCATCAATCGTCGTAATACGGCGATGATTACGATGGTGAAGTGAATAAAATCCGAATGGCAATTCAGGTTTTCTACTATATGTAAAATGTACACCACTTTCCCGCAATTCACTTATCATCTTGCTTTCAAATGATAAATCATTAATGCGATCAACGGATAAATAGACGTTTACTCCTTCTTTTGCCTTCTCTTTTAATAAGTTTAAAAAAGTATGGCTACTTTTATCATCCGACAAAATAAAAAAGTACGTGTAAATAGATTGCTTCGCTTCCCTTATATCAGTAAATAACTGTTTATAAAATGACTTTCCTTCTACAAATAATTGAAAATCACTATAATGAGGTGCATACTCTGTCGGCATGTTTTTCCCAGCTTCCATTTTCCTACCTAAAGTAACATCGATATGCATCCAAATTAAAATAAAAACAACAATAGCAATAATAATAGAAGTAACTCGCAATATTTTTTTAATCATTTTGATTTCCTTCCGCTCATTTTCTTTCTACCCTTCTATTTTGTCATTCCAATTTAGATTTCATGCTTCATACAAAAAAGGATGTGACTTAACGTCACACCCTTTTCATATTAAACAAAGTTTCTCGCATCATTATTTCTTCCAAACTTATAAATAGCAATTAAGAAGAATGCTACCGCAAAGGCAATTAAGATTAATATATTTAAATACAAATCTGAAATCGAAATTCCTTGTTGTAGTTTTGATACCGTATCTAATAGCCATCTTTGCGGAAGAAAATCAGCTACTTTTTGCACTGCTTTCGGCATAATGTCATACGGAAAATAGCATCCAGCGAGTAAACATGTCGGTACAATGATCATATTTTGCAGTGCATTTGCCGATGCTGAGTTTTTCGAAAAAGCGACAAGCACTAACGATATTCCAATCGCTATTAAAGCAAATAGCATGAGTACGCCAAGCATCACTATGAAAGGCATGTTGATATTCGTATGAAAAACATTCGTTAGGAATAGGATTGTAATCAGAATTTGTACTGTTAATATCATCATATTTACCCCGACATTAGATAATATGAATTTCTTCCCATCTATTGGCGTTGATAAGAGTCTAAAATACGTTCTATTTTCTTTTTCTTTTAAAATATAACCTGATAAGTTCGCTGCTGAAAATAGCATAAACATAATAAGATAACCCATCGTTTGGTTTGTCATATCTTTATTTTTCGAAGTATCTTCTAGCGTCTCAGTTTTCATTTTAAATGAACCTTTTTGATATCCTGCGTACATACTATCAAATGCACTTTGATCTGTTCCTGCTACTTTACTAATAGCTGCTACATTATCAATATAATTGTATAAATATGATTTTATAAATCCTGTTACTTGATCACCTTTAATCGATGAAATTTCAATATGATTTGGTTTCCCTTCTCGAACACTTTTTGAAAAACCAGATTCTAATGTAATAACTCCATCAAGTTTTTTGGAAGTAAGTTTATCTTCTACTTCAGATTCTTTAATTTTACTTACCTTTACATGATTTAATCCTTCTAAAAATTTCACCGTATCATTTGCTATAGATTGATTTTCTTTATTTATAACCCCGATATTTAACGTCCCTTGCCCGACATTCCCATACATTGAGAAGGAGATTAATGTTCCAATTATCGGCAAACTAATAATAATGAATAACCCTTTTTTATTTTTCAAAAGTACAGATAACGTTTTTTGTATGAGCCATAAAATATCTTTCATACTATAGCCCCTCCCGTCTACGTAATGCAATAATTGCAATTAATAAAAAGAGTGCCGAAATGCCAAGATTTAAACATATTACTGGCAGCGCTGCTCCTACATCATTTGCATAAATAATTTTCATAACAGCTGTGTTTGCCCACGTTAATGGTGATAAATTCGTAACGAAATTTTCTTCTATTACGAAATATGCACCACCAAAAATAGAGGCTAATTGCACAACTACAAGAATAATCGCTCTCGATGATTCAGCTGTTTTCGTAATATATCCAATCCCTAAACCGAAGCTAATTGCTAGAAAGATTTGTGTTAATAAAATAATAAATATGATTCCAAGATGTTCGCCCCAATTCGCTTGAAAGACAAATTTACTAAATAACATGACAAGTAATACGCAAAGAGCATTTGCTACTAGGCTACCAAGTACTTTTCCAATGAATATTTCAGCCTTACTTATAGGCGCAGCAATGAGGCGATCTCCTGTTTTACGTATTCGTTCTCCACGAATTAAAGAACTCGCTCCCATCGCAGCATATAGTGCAATCATCGTCGTCATTACAACCGCATAGTAATCCATAGAACCTGGCTTTTTCGCAGCTTGTAAAGATGTTTCTTTTATATAATCATTATGATTTCCGCTTGAAATAACCGCGCTCACCTTACTAGGATCAACTTTTGCAACTTCGGCCGCTACATTGTACTTATCAATAAATGTTGTAAGCATGCCTTCCACAATACTTCCCTCAATACTACTTTTGTCACTTCCGTAAAATTTCGCACCATCTTTATTTAATTCTACATAAGCAGCATATTTATTTTGCTTCACTTCTTCTTTCCCATCTATACTGCCTGAAGCTTTTTTAAAATGAATACCCGATTTATCGACTTCTTTCGTAAATGCTTCGAACGTTTGAGAAAATGTGCTACTTGCTTCATCTTTGTAGAGCACTTGTATATCTTTAATCGCTTGACTATCGCTATCAAATGCATTCGTTAACGCTGTTCCTAACACAAGCATTAGTACAATCGGAAATGCTAACATAAAAACTAAAGTTCTTACGTCTCTGAAATCTCTTTTAATATGCATAACTGCAATATTGAAGATGTTCAATTGATGAACCTCCCTTTACCTTTTCTTCATTTACCTTTTATTTATCTCGTAAGTTTCTTCCAGTCAACGTAAGGAATACTGTTTCTAAGTTCGGGGCCTGCTCCTCTAATGAACGAATTTCAATGTCATGATTAATGAAATGCTGAATAATTTTATTTAAATTATTTACTCCTGCATCCGAGTTTACCTTGATTACGTTCTCTTCAACTTGAACAGCTTTCACACCGTTTATCTCTTTTAACTTTTCTACATCTAAATTTTCTACTGACTTCACTTCAACCCAAATGTCTTTCGTATCAGTAATAATCGCTTTTAACTGTTCTTTCGTTCCTTCTGCAATCACTTTACCGTGATCTACAATTGCTATTTTCGTACAAATCTCTTCTACTTCTTCCATATAGTGGCTCGTGTAAATAATAGTGCTGCCCATTTCATTTAATTTTCGAACCGACTGGAGAATATAGTTTCTTGACTGTGGATCAATTCCAACTGTCGGCTCATCCATAATAATTAACTTCGGTCTATGAGCAATCGCACAAGCAATATTCAGTCTTCGTTTCATCCCGCCTGAAAAGTTTTTCGGGTAACTTTTATGTTTATCACTAAGTCCCACAAATTGAAGTGCTTCCTCTACTCTCGCTTTTAGTTCAGCTCCTCTTAACCCGTACAGTCCAGCAAAGAATTTCACATTTTCATAGGCAGTTAACTCTTCATAAATCGCAATATCTTGCGGAACGATACCGATATTCATCTTCGCAAATCGATTATGTTTCTTTATATTTTTTCCTAATATGCTAATTTCACCTTCATTACTTCTTAACAACCCAGCAATCATATTTATCGTTGTACTCTTACCAGCACCATTTGATCCTAAAAAGCCAAATATCTCTCCTTCTTTAATAGATAAAGACATATTATCTACCGCGATGAAATCACCAAATTTTTTCGTTAAATTTTTAATTTCTAATGTATTCATCATTTCACCCCTATTTCGGTTTCTCTACTATTCATTATAAACAAAAAAAATGAACCTGCTCAGTGCAGAAGTTCATTCTTTTTACATGAGATTATTCACTTTTTTCATATGAGATGATTCATCTTCGTCCCATTTTCTTATATCGGCAACAGCATCGTTACTGAAAAGCCACTTGTTCCATCTACAATAATTTTTCCGTTTACTGATGCTGTTCGCTCCTCCATCCCCATAATCCCGAGACCTTTCTTAACGAGAGCTGCACCTTTTCCGTTATCCTTCACTTGTACTTTCACCATCTTGTTAAGTACATGAATATCGATTGAAATGACTGTCGCATCAGCATATTTCATCGCGTTCGTTAGTGCCTCCGTAACATTCTCACCGATAATCTTCCACTGAATCGGTGAGATCATATCTAAATTCCCTTTATATACGAAAGGAATATTTATATCATGCTTACCGGCAAATTCCTCTATGAATAATTTCATACGATGAATGCCAATTTGCTCCGTTGGTGGCTTCATATTTTTTAATGTAACTCGAATACTTTCAATTCCATCTTTCGATATATGAATTGCATTTTGTAATAACTCGGCAGATTTTTCTTTATCTATCCCCATTAATCTCTTTGCTGCTTCCATTTGAATTAGCGCCCCTGTCATCGAGTGGCCAATTTTATCATGAATTTCTTGTGACAACCGATTTCTCTCTTCTAACTTAAATGTGTACTCTGATTGCTTTATGTACTCTTTATTTTCATTTAAGCTTTTCGTCAGCCGCTGCATATCTTTTCGCATCTTATCATTTTGTGATTCAAGCTTTAATACACGCGATATATACCGTTCTGCCATAGTTAATACGATGAAAGAAAATGTAACAATTAATCCATATGTCATTCGAATACTTTCTTCTGTAAAGATAATGGGAATCATCATAATGATAAAGAGCTGCCATTTCTTCTCTATATAACGAAATATAACTTCATATAAGTTCAATGGTAAAAATAAAATAAAAAACGGATGAACCTTCCATGTAAATAACATAACTATGCCAATTGACAGACTAGATAATATATTTTTGTACGTATCTTGTTTAAATATAGAGATCAGCACATTTACAGAAAGATATAAAAGCAAAGTAAGTATAATCCATGGTAAGTTCACAACATTTAAATAAATGTAACTAAACACAATATATATAAAGACAATTAATTTACTTACAATTAACCAAAATTCCATATCTTTAATCTACTTTCCCTGTTAAATAATAAATCGCAATTTGTGTGCGATGTTCAAGTCCAGTTTTCCCTAAAACTGATGTAATATAATTTGCAATCGTTCCTTCTGATATGAAAAGTTGCTTTGAAATTTCTTTATTCGAGAAACCTTTCGCAATTAATGCGATAATACTAAGTTCTCTTTCTGTAAAAAGACTTGTATCTATTTTACATTCGTCCTCTTTGCTTTCCATTAAATTGCACTTAATTTTATCAAGCACTACATCTTGCATAACAGTTTGACCGTTATATACTCCTTTTATTGCATCACGAATACGCTCTGGATCATTATTTTTTAATAAATAACCTTTCGCCCCGTTTTTTACTGCGTCCAAAATATATTCATCATCATCGAACGTCGTTAAAATTAGCGGTTTCGTTTTCGTCCCTTCACAAATGAATTTCGTTGCCTCTACCCCGTTCATATTTGGCATGCGGACATCTAAAAGAGCGATATCAACGTCGTTCTTTTTGCAATAGTCCACTGCTTCTTTCCCATCATTTACTGTATCTACAACTTCAAACTCTTCATATGTATTTAAAATAATTTTCATGCCTTCTCTAATAAAAGAATTATCATCTGCTATTAATATTTTAATTTTCATGTTTGTTAGTGTGGACCTTCCCCTACTAACATTCACATCCTTTCTTCACGTAACATTTCCTACTTGCTCATTATATACTTCTCTTTACCATTTTTTCACACCTTTTTTCATATAGCTTCCTTCCTAAAAATATATTATTCTTTTTTTACAACATGTGTAGGGTGACCGATCATTTCTTACGTCTATATAATAGAATGCGTCAAAAAGGAGGGAGAGACCCATTGAGGAAAAACAATTAATTGAAAAAGCACAGCAAGGAAGCGAACACGCTTTTCGTATCCTTGTGCAAACATATCGTCATTATATTTTTCAAGTTATCTTTTCTATTTTAAGACATGAAGAAGATACGAAAGATGTTACACAAGAAGTATTCGTAAAAATTCACGCCTCTCTCCCTAATTATCAATTTCGCGGATTAAAAACTTGGATGGCGCGTATTGCCACCAATCACGCTATTGATTATAAGAGGAAAAAAGCTAGAGAAAATGAAGAACTCTCCTTATGTAAAGAAACTGAGGAAAATATAAAATCCTCTCATAACGTTGAGGATTTATTATTGACGAAAGAGCAAAAATTACTCATTGCTCAAAAACTGAGAGAACTTCCCGAGAATTACCGTGACATCGTTCTCTCACATTACTTAGAAGAAAAAAGCTATCAAGAAATTGCTTTGCAGGAAAACATCGAAGTGAAAACAGTCGAAATGAAACTGTATCGGGCAAGAAAGTGGATTAAAAAACATTGGAAGGAGGAAGAGTTTCTATGACGCATTATTCAAAAGAAGATTGGCGCAATTATACTTTAGATTTTATAGAAAGCAATGAACGTGAATCTATGGAAGAACACCTTTATGAATGTGATCATTGTTTAGCACTTTATATGGAAAGTATCGATGAACAACATGAAAACCTTCCAATGATAAATGATGATTCATTTACGAATGAAGTTATGACGCAAATTGATTTTGAAACGCTACAACCTAATGAAAATATAAAAACAAACTCATTAAAGCGAACGATTATTCACTACATAATTGCGACCGCAGCTACAATTATTTTTATGGTAAGTGGTTTATTCCAGTATATTTTCACAGCGACATCAAATTTCGAGAAATCTTCAAAACATAACGAGTCTTCTATTTCACAACAAATTGTAAACAAATCGGTAGATACATCAAAAAAGGACGGAGGTTCAAAGCATGAATAAAAATCCCTTTTTAGCACTTGTATTAGGGCTAATTCCTGGGCTTGGACATTTATATTTAAAGAAGTTTGGACGGCTTATTTTATATAGCGGAGGGGCTTTATTACTATTTTCTTTTGCAGTTTTTTGCGTAGTAGAATTAATAGCGCGTGAGTTGGCTTTTATCTCTCTATTTTTACTAGTCGTGTTATGGGTGGTCAATTTACTAGATTTAGTTATCACTATTATTAACCAATCAAAAAAACAAGCAGCCGGAGAATTAACAGATTCCTCTAAAGAAAGCGAACGATTTTATATCATTCTCCTATCCATCATACCTGGACTTGGTCATTTCCAATTAGGGCTTATGCAACGTGGACTTACATTTTTAGTAGCTTGCACAGGGATCGGAAGTATGATTATTTTCGTTGCACTTTTAACATCACAAGAAAGTTTCCTTATCTTCCTTATAACATTACCTGTTTTATGGATTTACAATTTCTTCGATGTTGTTCAGCAACTCCAGAAAAAAGAACGTGGCGAGCAACTAGATGACCGTACTATTTTCGAAGAGTTTGAAGAGCATCGTGAACAAGGAAAGAAGAATAAAACATTCGCTTCTATTTTAGCGATGTTCCCTGGAGCGGGACATATGTATTTAGGCTTACAACGCCGCGGTCTTCAGCTTATGGCAGCCTTTTTACTTTCCATCTATTTACTCGACTTATTAAGACTTTCAGCGTTTTTATTTTTAGTACCAATCATTTGGTTCTATAGCTTCTTTGACGCTTTACAGCAAACTGCAAAGTATGGAAAAGAACGTGTACATGACGAACCTATCATTGATTATTTTATCAATCATCAAAGATGGATCGGTATTGGGTTAATTACACTCGGTGGTTATTATTTATTAGATCAAACACTCCTTCCTATTTTGAATGATTACTTTGCAACTATATTTAACATTCATCTTAGCGAGCTATATTATCGCTATTTCCAAACATCTATCGTTGCACTCCTCTTAATTGGTGGCGGCTTTAAATTGTTACTTGGAAATAAAGAAAACAAAGGTGGTACAAAAGAATGAGAACATGGCGCGTTGGAACATTTTCAATGGGGCTTTCTATTATTTCATTAGGTTGCTTCTTACTATTTTCAGTTGTAAAAGGTACTGAGGTATTAGATTCCTTAACAGCATGGTGGCCTGTTTTACTTATTATTCTTGGCGTGGAAATTTTACTATACCTTCTATTTTCTAAAAAGGAACAATCCTTTATTAAATATGATATTTTTAGTATTTTCTTTATCGGCGTTTTAGGAAGCGTTGGAATTGCTTTTTACTGTTTATTATCAACTGGATTACTAGATGAAGTTCGTCATTCTATTCATACCACTCGCCAAACGAGCAATATTCCAAGTGGACAAATTGATATACCTGAATCTATCAAAAAAATTGTAGTGGATGCAGGACAGCACCCTCTAACAATAGAGGGAAATGATACAAATCAAATTCACCTTCTTGGAACATATGAAATGACGACGAAAACTAATGAAAAACTTAATTTAAAACAAGAAGATTTCCTTTCGGTTCAAACAGCTGGGGAAACGATGTATATTACTTTAAAATCATTACCCGTTCAACATACGTTATGGAATTCAGCACCACAAGTCAAACCGACACTCGTTCTTCCGCAAAATAAAAATGTAGAAGTTCGTGCTTCAAATAACGAACTATCCCTTTATCCTGGTCAATTACAAAATAATTGGTTTGTACAAGAAAGTTCACATGTATCTGTTCATTTAGCAAAAGAAAGCGATGTATCTTTAATCGCCATAACAAACAAAAAAGAATCCCACGGAAACACACCTTGGGAACAAGTTGAAGATTTAACGAAAAAAGAAGAGAATACTTCAGAAGAAAATAAAGAATTCAACGAACAAGAACATTGGTATAAAAATTCAATTAAAACAGGCAATGGGACGTACAAGTTAAATATTGAAAAAGCTTATAATATCAATATGAGTATTATTGAAAAATAAAAACCTTCCACAATTGTGGAAGGTTTTTCTCATATAATCGCTTTAATTCCTTCTAACACTAATCCAATCATAAATCCGCAAACAGCCCCGTTTACTCGGATCCACTGTAAATCTTTACCGACGTTATTTTCAATCATTTCAATTAACGTTTTATCATCTAACTTATCAAGGTTTTCTTGTACAAGTTTTCCGATTTTCGAATGATTCTTTTCCACAAGTGTGACAACTTGTTTTTGTAACCAATCTTCTATTTTTTGAACAGTCTGTTCATCTTCTTTTATTTTATTCATTTGTGTTTGTAAAAATGGAATAACATATTTATCCGTAAACTCTTCGTTTTTCACAAAAGTAATTGCCCTTTGTTGCACTTGCTCCAGCATCTCTTTAATTTTGTCAGTAGCATTCCAATTGGCAATCCATTTTTCTTTCCAATTTTCTAATTCTTGTAGTAAAGCTTCATTTTCTTTTACATTTATAATTTCTTGACGAATTTTCGATAATATAAGTTGTCTCGTACTATTATCTGCATCTTGTAAGCTGTTAATATTGCTAATAATAAATTTCTGCAAAATGCCGCCAATTTTATCTTCATCTACAATATTCATAAACGATTTCAAAGTAAACTGTAAAAATCCATCTACTTTTATGTTTTCCATCGCCTTCATACCTAAGCTTCCGAGCTGGTAACGTGCTTCATCTTGCGCTGTCCAATCTTTCACTTTTACTAATATGTAATCCAGTGTCTTTTCATCGTACTCTTGCACTACCAATTGATCAACAAGCACTTGTAATATGTTACTTGTATTAATTGTATGCAAATACGTTTTTAATTCTTTTTCAATAATAACCGCTAACTTTTCCGTATCTATTGTAACAATCGCCTTCTCAGCAATTTTTACAATTCCCTTTTTCACAGCGTCAGACCGCATTTCTCTCTCAGCGATTTGCAGTACCATTTGCGCTAGCTGCATTTCTTTTACTTTATTCGTAATACTTTCTTTCGTCAACCACTCATTTTCTAACGTATGAATGAGCCCTTTCGTTACTCGTTTACGATTTTTAGGTAATAACGCTGTATGAGGAATTGGAATTCCCATCGGATGACGGAATAATGCTGTAACTGCGAACCAATCCGCAAGTCCACCAACTAATCCAGCTTCAAATCCCCCTTGTATAATCTCTCCAGCTACCGTTCCTTGAAAAGGGATAGAAGCCGCAAAACCTACTCCCATAACCCCAAGCGAAATACCCGCTATATATTTAGTCTGTAATGACATCGTATACACATCCTCTTATTATGTAAAATAAAGCTTTTTTGTTATGTTTATTTGATATTCGTTCTTTATATCTATACTATAATGAACTAATGCGAAAATAACAAAGAATTTATAATAATGCATTTGTCATATAAATAAAAAATGAGGCCACAATTAGCCTCATTTTTCTAATATTGTTAATTCCTCACCTTTTTTATAATACCCACTCATCACATCTTCTGGAACCATACTACCGCCAGTTCCCCACACAATATGAGTACCTTTCTTCATCTTCTCTGTTAACTGTTGTTTTTGTAAATACTCATCTTCTTTGCATACTTTCACTGGCCCTATCATTCCCGCTAGCGCAGAAGGCTCTAAATAAATATTTTCCGTATCAGCTAGTTCTTTTAACAATCTATATAACTCTCCATCACTTACTGTGTAATTTCCACTCAAAAATGGTTCCATCGTTTTACCAACAAATCCAGACGGTCTTCCTACCGCTAGTCCATCCGCGTCTGTTACATTATCAATCCCGATATCTTGAACGGCAATTTTATCATGAAGTCCTGTCATTAAACCGAGTAACATACATGGAGAGTGCGTTGGCTCCGCAAAGAAGCAGTGTACGTTGTCTTTATACAATAACTTTAAACCAAATGCGACTCCGCCAGGTCCGCCCCCTACTCCGCAAGGAAGGTAAACGAATAAAGGGTGCTCTTCATCCACTACAATCTCTAACTCTTTTAATTGCTTTTGTAAACGCGATGCTGCTACTGCGTATCCTAAAAATAAATCATGTGAGTTTTCATCATCTACAAAATAACAGCTAGGATCTGCATCCGCTTGCTGACGCCCCTCTTCTACTGCTTTACTATAATCAGCTTCATATTCAATAACGTTTACACCTTTACTTCTTAATAAATCTTTTTTCCATTCTTTTGCGTCTGCTGACATATGAACAGTTACGTTAAAACCTAGTTTTGCACTCATAATCCCAATGCTTAGTCCTAAATTACCAGTAGAACCTACCGCAATTGAGTATTTTGCAAAAAACTCTCTACATGTATCACTGTCTAAAATGGAATAATCATCTTCTTCTGTTAACATTCCATGCTGCAAAGCTAATTTCTCCGCATGCTTCAGCACTTCATAAATGCCGCCTCTAGCTTTAATTGACCCTGATATCGGAAGCCCGCTATCACATTTTAATAGTAATTCACCTAATATAGGTTTCCCGTAATTTTTCTCTAAAGACTGTTTCATAGTAGGTATCTTCACTAAAGGTGATTCTATAATGCCGCCCGTTTCTTTCGTTTCTGGAAAAACTTTCGCAATGTACGGTGCAAAATGCTTTAACCTCTCTTCCGCATCTTTTACATCACCTTCATTCAATGGGGAATCTTTTATTGCCGTTTCATACTTTTCCATGTTCGGATTCACCCAAAACACTTCTTCTGTTGAGATTAATTTATTTAATAGTGGATATTCCTCTTTTAATTTCTCTATTCCCTGCATTTCTCTTCCTCCTCATAACCTTGTAGCTTACGATTCAATAAATTATAATTAAATTAATTTAAATTTAGTTTAACATAAATTATTTACTTTAGTTAATTTTAATTTAATTTATTTAAATATAATTTAATAATTAGTAAGGAGCCTTTCATTATGGAAAATATAGATATTGGTAAAAAGATTGAAAAGCAAAGAAAAGAAAAAGGTTTAACTAGTAAAGAACTAGCAACGAGGGCAGGTATTACACCATCTATGTTAAGTCAAATTGAGCGTGGGTCTGCTAACCCTTCTATTCAAACATTAAAAGTACTCGCTAAAGCTCTTGATGTTCCAACATTTAGCTTTTTATTGGAAGATACAAATACAGACGATTTAATTGTACGTTCTCATAAACGAAAAAAAATGATTATCGATAATTTATCATATGAATTGCTATCACCTGATTTTACAGGAAATTTAGCAACAGCAATTATGACTGTTCCACCGAATACAGCTTCATCAGAAAATGTACTAGAACATAAAGGTGAAGAGTTAGCATACGTATTAGACGGGAAAATCACATTACATTTAAATGAAGAAGAATACATATTAGAAACGGGTGATAGCGTAAAAATACCCGCTTATTTAAAACATAAATGGGTAAATCAATTCGAGAAAAATGCAATTGTTTTATTTTCTGTTACTCCGCCGATTTTTTAATATATTTAAGAAAAACAGGATAATCCTTGTTAAACATGGATTATCCTTCTTATTTAATAAGAAGGAAACTCCTCCTCATATTAATAAAACTCTATTTACAGTAGAGGTCTATTTTGTTATTCGTAGAAAACTTGTTATATATAATTTAAATTGAGGTGTTATGAAATGAACATTCACAAAAAAACGAAGCCCCGCATTCATGTTAGTTCGTCAATCTCATTAATTGATTCTCCCATTCAAATTTATATAACCGGATTAGAACCTTTACAAGAAGTAACAATAAGAGCCTCCAGAATTGCCGAGGGAATAAATGATATATATTTAGAATCAAATGCCACCTTTATTGCATCTAAAAATGGGAATGTAAACCTTACCGAACAAGCACCTATTACTGGCTCTTATACAGGGATTGATGGAATGGGATTATTTTGGTCCTTAGACATTATTAAAATAAACGAACATCACGATTCTATTCGAAATTATAAGAATCCATTGTCGCCTCAAAACTTAACTTTATCACTTGAAATGAATGGATCTACTATCGATGAAATAAACATCTCAAGATTATGGAAATCCAAACAAATCGTTCGGTATCCAATTAGAGAAAATGGATTGATTGCCACCTTTTTCTACAACGAAAATAAAAAAGCGAATCCAGGAATTATTGTACTCGGCGGTTCGGAGGGGGGATTAAATGAATACCTTGCCGCTTTACTTGCATCACATAATTTTTCAGTACTCGCCCTCGCTTATTTCGGAATCGATAATCTACCAAAACAACTTGTAGAAATCCCCCTTGAATATATAAAAACAGCCATTGAGTGGATGAAACAACGAGAAGAAGTCACCAAAAATTGGTTAGGTATACATGGTACCTCTCGAGGAAGTGAACTAGCCCTTTTATCAGCATGCTTTTTCCAAGAAATAAATGCTGTCGCCTCTCTAAATGGTTCCGCTATTGCATTAAGTGGTATTGTACCGTGGTCCGATGCTACAACATTACCTCCTGCTTGGACATATAAAGGGAAAGTATTACCGTATGCGTCTCCAATAAATCCCATCTCCGTCGCACTCGAATGTCGTAAAATGTTTGAAGAACATAGGGGAATGCCATATAGAAAGTGGTATAACGCTTTAACTTCAGATTCTAAAGTTGTTGAAAATGCTACTATACCAGTTGAAAAAATTAATGGAGATGTATTGCTAATTGCTGGTGAAGAAGATGAAGCTGATATTGTAAGATTATCAAAAAAGCAATTAATAGATTGGATACATTTCATTCTCCTCATTTTTATAAACAACTCGTATATAAAGGGGCTGGCCATTCTATCGGCATCCCCTATTTAAGAATAAATTATAACCAAGGGAGCAAAAAAGATAACGCTTTTGCTAGTATTGATTCTTGGAAGGAAACCATTCATTTTTTTCAGAAAAGCGCTCAATCCTAATGATAAAGAGGTATGCGTGTATGAAAATCTCATACATGCATACCTCTTATTTTTTCGGCACCAACAAAATCCCTAAACTAATAATAAAGAAGCTCATTATTTGCTGTATTGATAAACCAAATAAAACCGAATTTTGTTCACTAACAAGCGAAATAATGATATGAGCAAATCCCTCAACTATTAGAAAAACACTTATATTCTTTCCATTTCCGAGCCTTTCATTTTTCATCCATAACAAGCCGATTATACAAAGGGCGAGGATGATCTCGTATACGAAAATAGGGTGATATAAAAATTTAGATTCATATATTTTCACACCCCAAGGCAATGTCGTTTGTACACCTATTTTGTGGTTGAATAGAAAATAAAAAATAATGCTCATACATAGTCCAATAGGTAATGCATCAAGTAAAATACGAAGCGAAAATTGTCCCTTTTTACTTTTCCAAACAATGTATATACTCGCAATTACACATCCTGCTATAATATGCTGCATACTTCCTATAGCTAATAATGCTTGCACTGGCGCTTTAAAAGCCCATACTGGATTTAAAATTGCCGGTGCAAATTTCCATACAAATACGATGATAAGAAAGGCATTTGTTACTGCATCCATCATTTTTTCATATGGTACACTTTCGTTCTTCATCTTTCGTTTCATCAACATAAATCCAAATAAACTTCCAATTATAAGAGATACGGGTTGTAACCTCACGATCCACTCCATCAATACAAAATCCCCTCTTTAACTCTCAATTAATTTCTTAAATTTCTCTTCTAATTGATCTGGAGGTAATACGCCTCGTACTTGCTCTACGATAATTCCATCTTTATTAACAAAAAATGTCGTTGGTAACGAAAATACTTTATAATCTAATCCAGCTACTCCGTCCATATCTAGTAAAACAGGAAACTTAAATCCGTGACGATCTGCAAATGCACTCGCTTCTTGTACTGGATCTCCAATTGTCGCATTTACCGCAAAAATTTCAACATCCTTTTTATATTTATCATACATACGAACTAAGTCAGGTGCCTCCATTTCACATGGGCCACACCATGATGCCCAAAAATTAATAAGGTATGGCTTGCCTTTTGCATCATTTAACGAATACAGCTTCCCGTCTAACCCTTTTAATGTTATGTTTGGCGCTTTAAATCCTACTTGTGGTAATACTTCTGTTTCTTGTAACTCCGCTTGTTTTGCTTTTCTTTCTTTTTCTTCTTTCTTTGTATTATAAAAATTAACTCCGGCCCAAATTAATGCCCCGGCCAGTATAATCGCAATTAGTTTCTTCACTTTTCTTCCTCCTCATTTTTAAAAGCCTGTAAATCCACCGAATAGACGAATAAAGAATGCGGTAATTTTCGTCATTTGATTTGTATACAATAAAACCCCTGTTACAATCATCATTCCACCGCCAATTTTCATCATGACATTGGCATATGTAACAATCCATTTTACCTTCCCGATAAAGAATGCCATCACGAAAAATGGAACCGCAAACCCAAGAGTATACGCGGTAATATAAAGAAGTGCCCCTTCAGGATTTGTCGCACCAAGCATGAGTACAGCTGAAAATATCGGTCCAACACATGGCGTCCAACCCGCTGCATATGTCATACCGACTAAAATCGAGCGAATATATCCAGTCGATTTACTTCTGTATTGTACTTTTTTCTCTGCCATAAGCCACTTAGGTTGAAACAAACCTGTCATAAACAGTCCCATCAAAACAATAAAAACCCCACCAATTTGTTGAATCAATTTTTGGTTAGATGAAAATGTTATTCCAATCCAACTTACCGATAACCCTAACGCATAAAATATAACCGAAAATCCGATCATAAAAAATACGGTATGTATAATCGCTGATTTTTGCATAATTCCACGATTCTCTTTTAAATCTTGAATAGACACACCTGTAATATATGATAAATAAGATGGATATAGCGGTAAAGAACATGGTGATATAAATGACAATACCCCTGCCCCAGCTACAAGCCAAATTGTTAAATCTGCTGCATTCATTTTGCTCCCCCTAAAGCACTACAATAAGTAGTGTTAATTCTTAAAAAAAGAGGCTATATGCACTCTCCGACAATAAGTACAATCGACATACAGAATAAACCTAATGTTACATATAACGAATTCGTATGTAATGGAATATTGAGCTTAACAACTTTTTCATTTAACACTTGCTCGATTCGTAAATTTATTGCTGTTTTTGCAAATGAAGCTGTAACACATCGATTTTCCATTGTCTTTATTTTAATTAATTTTAATAACGCGCTACCTAATTCGAATGAAGATTTCATCTTTTGCATTGCATATTGATCTGCTGCTAGCTCCTGATACACATGATAGCGCTGCAATAACCCTTTTAATATCGGGATGTACACCATTCCTTCTGCTAATAACGTAAAACAAAATAATTTTAATGGATCTCGATTAGTTTGATGATATTCTTCATGGAAAATAATCGCATCCATTTCTTCATCTGAAAATGTTTGAAGCATGCCTTCTGACATGACAACTTTCGGACGAAATAACCCAATTGTAAATGCCGCAACTTCCGCGTTCGGCAATATATATATTTGTTTTCCTTTTCGAATGAAAGGGATAAGTACTTTTTGTAATTTTTTACTATAGAAAAATTGTTGCCAAATTCTTTTGCACACTATGAGTACTGTAAGTAATAGTAATCCAGCAATTATAATACGAATGAGCGATAATTCCTTCATATGTTTTTCTAATTGAAACAAGCAAAAATTTGAAAAAAAGAACGCCTTATTTTGAAACAGAAATGGATATGTAACGTAATACACTAACATACTGAAAAAGAGGGTACTAACAATTACTGCTAACAATACGATTTTACGCATTTGCCATTTCATTTCATTGATCCTCTTTTTTTAACTGACTCAATTTGTCTTCTAATTTTTTTATTAAAGTCGGATCAGCCTGCTCTAACTCATCTAGCATATGATTTACTACTAAATCTCCAAATTCCCCCATCAATTCCTGTGTCATTTTCTTCGTTTGATTGGATAAGAATTCTTCTTTTGTTTGTACAGTACGATATATGCCACTTCTTTTCACCGTCTGTTTTTCTAAGTGTAATTTCTCTACTAACCTGTTCATAACTGTCATAACAGTGTTAAAATTCACAGGTGATTCTTCACTTAATTTCTGCTGCACTTCTTTAATCGTAATACCCTCGGTAGACCAAACAATCTCCATAATTTTTGCTTCAAGAGGTCCAAAAAAGTGATTTAATCCTTGCTCATTTAATTTATAGTTTTGAGTAAACATAGTATGGCTCCTTTCACACTACAAATTGTAGTACAAATTAAATGAAAGGTCAAACAAGAATGATATACACTAAAATTCACTACCTATAAATACGTAGGCCATTCCATTCATTTTAAACCTAATTTCTCTCCAAATGTCTCAAAGAGATACTGCTCTAATATTTGTACATTAAACTTCTCATTGCGCCCAAGTGCAAATAATTCCCGATCCTTTGCTACGATAGTATCTAAAGGAATAACGACATTATCCACTATTTTTGTAATTTCAATGATGTTACTTTTTACATTTACCTCTGTTTTAAATTCAACATTTTCTAATACGATATGTGAACGTCTTCCTGATGTAAAAAAAGTAAAATTAGGATTTTTCACAACGCCAATTTCAGCCTCTAACGCATATAAATAGTGAAAAATTATATCTCTATGTCCATCTTTTATTATTTTTTCATCCTTCTCATCATCTAAGTATTCTTTCACCTTCGCTGCAAAATCAAATCGAAAATCCACCTTTTTCACGCTCCCTCTTTGTATTTTTATATTAAATAAATATATTGAAATAATTTTACCATATTGTAATACAAGTTCCTATTAAAAGTAAAAAACGATTTGTGAAATCTCTATTATTTCCGATTCCTTTTTAAAATATAAACACTAATTCAATTTGAATTAATGCTTTGTTATATCCATTTAAACATATTGTTTCCATATTTTGAAACAATAGTATGAAATATTATATATCGATAAAGTGAAACTTTAATCAATGGGAGTTTCGTTCATCCCCCACTGATTATCAGCCCTCACCAATTAAGATTTTACGGGCAGCCCGCAAATAGCCGGTTAATTTGTTTCAAATTCATTTTTCTATATAGTTATCACTACCTTTACTATTTCGATATACTTAAACTATATTTTCTACTTATTCATTACATGAGAGAAGGAATGTTACTCTCTTCTATCGAATTTTTATATAACAAAAATGATTAGGTGGTGCTTTACTATGAAATTAGCTGTCATTGGTGGCGGTGATTTACAAGATTCAAATCACTCGCCTATTAATGAGCGACTTATAGAATTAACAAATAAACAGTATCCAAAAGTATTATTCATTCCTACAGCTAGTCATGATGATGAAAGCTATATAAAGCTATTTTTAGACACGTTCGAAAAACAATTACACTGTGAAGTACAAATTTTACGTACTATAGCTGATACACCTTCTAAATATGAAATAGACGAAATGATTCAGTCTGCTGATTTAATTTATCTCGGTGGCGGGAACTATATTCAAATGGTTACAGAATGGAAAGAACTTAGACTCGATGAAAAATTACTATTGGCTCTGCAACAAGGAACGCTCATTGCGGGGTATAGCGCCGGTGCTATGTGTTGGTTCACATCTAGTATCCGATCAGATTATGAAGGTTCTGGTTATATAGAGTGTAACGGTTGGGGGATTGTTAACAAAAGGTTTTGTCCACATTATAATCAATTAAATAGAATGAACGCCTTCCATTCCTTTTTACAAAATCATCAAGGTAATATAGAAGGAATTGCACTAGAGGATAATTGCGCTTTATATATTACAGAAGAATCTTTTGAAATTATCGGTGAACCTGAAAAAGCGTGGGAGTTTTATATGAGCGATAACAAGCTCATTAGACAACATTTTGATATCACTTTAAAAAGCTATTTGTAAACATACACTTACAAAAAATGTCCCTAAGTATAATAGCTTAGGGACATTTGCATGATTTAACTCACTAGTCGTGTAATTCGTTTCTTCTGCCATGAAAGCTTATAATATGCATACTGTAATATTAAGCTGACAATAAATGCTGCTGGGTACCCAATCCATATCCCTTCTATGCCAAGACTTGTATGGTAAGAAAGGTAATACGCTATAGGTACTTCAACAAGCCAAATTGATACAACTCCGATAACAGTTGGCCATAATACTGTACCACTCGCTCGCATTGTCGCACTAATAATTTGCGCATGCCCGAAAATTAAATAACTCCATAACGTAATCATAACTAGGCTATGAGCAATTTCAATTGTAGTTTGACTCGTTAAAAATAGTGATAGAATGTCTCTTGAGAACAAGTAAATAAGAGATATTAGCACACCACCGATGACGTAGTTCATAATAATTCCGGCCTTCACAACTTTCTGCAATCTATCAAATTGATTCGCACCAATTGATTGTGCTGCAAAAATGGAAACTGTAATACCAAGGCTAACTGCTGGCATTTGTACATAACTTGCAACCTGGTTCACAACGCCATAAGCTGCTGTTGCATCCGAACCATAACGATTCACAAACGCGATTACCGCAATTTCAGATAATGAAACTAATATCATATTAATACTCGCTGGAATTCCTAGTCGTAACAATAGCTTCAATAATTCCCTATCCATGCGAAGATATTTCCTTACCGTACTATCTAATTGTAGTGGGTGATTTTTCTTCTTTAAATACACCAACATGACAATAAACGTAATAACTGTAGATATAACAGAAGCATAGGCTGCTCCATACACATCTAATTTCGGAGCTCCTAACCATCCAAAAATAAGAATTGGTAATAAGATCATATTTAGCGCTGTACTTACAATTAAAAAGTAAAATGGCGTTTTAGAATCTCCTGTACCTCTCATAAATGTTGTGTATGCAAAATATAAAAATAATACTGGCATCGATATAAATAAAATACGTGCATAATGAACACTTATATCAATAATATTTTCTGGCGTTCCCATTAGGCGCATAATATCCATCGCAAAAATACTACCTATAATCGCCAACACAACTCCAATAATAAATGTAAATGTCAGTGTCGTACCAACGATAGCTTTTAAACGATCTTCGTTTTTAGCACCAAACGCCTGACCAATTAAAATAGAACTCCCTGAACCAATACCAATTACAAATGAAACGAGTAAGAAAAATAGTGGAAAGAATGCTGATATAGCCGCTAAATCATTAACGCCAAGCCATCTTCCTACTACTACCATACCGAATAATTGTCCAATCGATTGTAATACATTACTTAATAGTAACGGTACTAAAAACATGGACATCGATTTCCAAATCGGTTTACTCTCACTTTCTAACTTATGTGACTCCGCACCTTCTTTATTATTATCTGTAGGTGGTTTCAAATTTCATTTCTCCTTTTATTAAAAATCTGTTTTTCAACTTCTATTTCTTTGTATAGTTGTTATAATAATGTGCCTCTATTTATTTTCTTTTCCATATTATCATAACTTTACCCAATATTGGCTTCCATCTGCTGTTCTATCTAAAAACCCATATTCGATTAAATACCTTCTTAAAGTTACAAAATCCGGGTATACTCTTTCTATGATAGTATTTACTTCTTTTTCAGTGTACTTTTTATTACTATCAAACTTCGTCACTAAATGGCGTAATATAATTAATTTGCGCTTTTGCTTTTTCGGAAATGTAGAAAGTGGTCCATCTAATCCTTCTGTAAAATGCGCTTTTAATACTTCATCATTTTCTTCTTCCGTAATATTGTAGCGATCATCTACCATCGTTGCGGTTCTATGGATTGGTACAAATTTCGTTTGTACTTTTGATTTTTCTTCTGACAGTTCCATTAATGCTAAAAACACTTTCGCTTGCTTCATTTTCTCTCGAAGTGTAAATCGATGATTACGAATGGTTGATGTACTTCCACCATCCATCTCTTTTACAATCTCTTTATCATTCAGCCCCATATGGAAAAACTGAACCATTTTCTTTTGCAAATCCGTTAAACCCGTATACTTTTTATCAAGGTTTAATAAATAATCAAACATAGACGTATGTTCATTTTGCACATGCAATTGCACAAACTTCTCTGCTTCATACAAAACTTGATTATCTTGATAAATAACCCCCTTAATAAACGCTTCTCCACAAGCTAAACAAATATACTCCTCTGCTTCCACTTCAAATACATACCCTTTCTTCAATTCTTCTACCGAAGCATCCCAAAACTTCTCTGAAATATCACTCATACTAAACACTCCTTTAAAATGTTTATCTAAAAACAGACGTTTCCCAATAACGTTTACTATCTCTTCATCATCTTAACATACAGTAAATAAACATTTCAACATTCCGTTTACCCATTTTACAAACTTTTATAAAAAACGTCTACTAAATAATTTTATAAAAAGAATTAAAGTAACAAAAAAGCGAATGTATTTAATACACTAATGAAGATAGGATGTGAAACAAAACATGACTATTCTGCAAGATCCTTGGTTTACTGTTAATCAAATTTACGGTTCACATCATACTCTTGGTCTCCCCCTACTATACTGAAAGAACTAAAATACGCTATTCAATATTTGAGTGATAACAACCTCGTTCTACACGGAACTGGTACTCACTCATTCCAAAACTTCAGCATTCAATTTTAACTACAAAAAAGGTATTTCCGTATATGGAAACACCTTTTATCCATTATATATTCTATTTATAACCTCGACTAAAGCCTTACTTACCTGTACAAATATATGCTTTCGATTTCCATCCTCAACAAATTTATTTGCACAACTACCCATGACCGTCATACAACTAATTATGACTAGCGCTAACTTTCTATTCTTGTAAGTCACTTCATACCTCTCCACTATTACAAAATTCCATTTAAATTTATCCCACTTTAATGGGCAGTAAGATCCCCACCTCAAAATTCAGCGAAAGCAAAGAAGTTAGGTGGGGGATCAACTGCCCATAAAAGTCCGATTGGTTTAACTAATAATCAGTGGGGGATGAAGAAAACCCCCACTGATTAAAGTTTCACTTTATCCCATCAGGAAATTTTACATGAATAATAAAACGTGTGAATATGCAATTATGCATATATATACGTTTTATTACGATGTTGTGATTTAATTTAGTTAGAGTACACGTAAACCGAGGTGACTAACTTGAAATTCAAAGCGAAAAAGAATCCATTTCACGTCATTTTCATTACATTATTTATCACTATTTTTCTCGTTTCGCTATTCTTCCAAAATGAAAATTCTATTTTTTTCACTCTCATGATGCTGTTAAATATCGTGAATCTTTCTTCATTCTATTTCTCTCACTACGACGTAACGGAATCATCTCTTGTCGTAAAACATGGTTTCATACTGCGTACTGAAATTCCATTTGAAGATATTCGCCATATTACATACTCTGGCAAAACACTTCGCTCAGAAAAGTGGACTAGGCAGCAATTAGAAGTCCATTACAATTTATTTGATTCTGTGACAACTTTCGTACCTCAAGAAGAAGAAAAGTTCATTTCACTCTTAAAAGAAAACTGTCCACAAATGAAAGTATTGAACATGCCTGCTAACAAATAATATATTTTGGCACTTGTAGTAATACAAATGGAAGTCATAAAAATAAATATCAAAAAAGCCAAGATTCTAAAGAATCTTGGCTTTTTTATTACTCTTTCGGAGCAATCATTTTTTTCGGATCGACAATTTCATTAAATTGTTCTTCTGTTAGTAGTCCAGATTGCAGTGCTGCTTCTTTTAACGTTAACCCTTCTTTATGAGCATACTTCGCAATTTTCGCTGCATTTTCATATCCGATATGCGGGTTTAATGCTGTAACAAGCATTAATGAACGATTCACATTCTCTTTAATTACTTCTTCATCTGCTTCAATACCAACTGCACAATTATCATTAAATGAAACAATTGCATCCGCTAATAGATGAGCAGATTGTAAGAAGTTATATGCAATAACAGGTTTAAATACATTTAATTCAAAATTACCTTGGCTCGCTGCAAATCCGATTGTTGCGTCATTTCCCATTACTTGCGCTACAACCATCGTTAACGCTTCACTTTGCGTTGGATTTACTTTACCTGGCATAATAGAACTTCCTGGCTCATTTGCCGGAATAATAATTTCTCCTAGACCACTACGCGGACCACTTGCAAGCCAGCGCACATCGTTAGCGATTTTCATTAAATCAGCTGCTAATGCTTTTAATGCACCATGCGTATATACAACTTCATCATGACTTGTTAATGCGTGGAACTTATTTGGTGCAGTAATAAATTGCTTACCTGTAAATTGGCTAATTTCCTCTGACACCATCTCCCCAAACTTAGGATGAGCATTAATACCTGTTCCAACTGCAGTACCACCAATTGCAAGCTCTTTCATATATGTATTGCTCTCTGCAATCATACGCTCTGTTTTTTCAAGCATACGGTGCCATCCGCTAATTTCTTGCCCTAATGTTAACGGTGTTGCATCTTGTAAGTGTGTACGACCAATTTTTATAATATGTTCAAATGCAGTTACTTTTTCTGCTAATGTCTCTTTTAATTTCGTAATTGCTGGCAACACGTGATTTTCTACTGCGATTACACATGCTACATGAAGCGCTGTTGGAAATGTATCATTTGAACTTTGAGACATGTTCACATCATCGTTCGGATGAATATGTGCGTCAGATCCCTTCTCTTTCAAAATTTGATTCCCACGATTTGCAATTACTTCATTCACATTCATATTTGACTGAGTACCGCTACCAGTTTGCCATACGACAAGTGGAAAATGTTCATTCCATTTCCCTGCGATCACTTCGTCAGCTGCTGCCACAATTGCTTCTGCTTTTTCTTCTGATAGCTTTCCTAATTTTTGATTACTAAGTGCTGCACTTTTCTTTAAAATGGCAAATGCTTTTACAATTTCAAGCGGCATTTGCTCTGTTCCAATCGGGAAGTTTTCTTTACTACGTTGTGTTTGTGCTGCCCATAATTTATCAGCTGGAACTTTTATTTCTCCTATTGTATCTCTTTCAATTCTGTACTCCATTTTTTCATCCCCTTGAAAATAAAATACCTACATTTCTCATTTTAACAGACTTTCACCCAGATGATAAGGATTCTCACTCGTATATATAAAAAAATACCTTCCGCCATCGCAGAAGGTATTTTTTTATGATGCTTGCTCTCCTTTTTCAACGTCATCTACATACCAAATGAATTTGCCTGTGTATCCGTAAATAACCGCCAAAATTAATGAAACAAAGCTTAACCACATAAACGGAACGTATGAGAACGTTGCTACACCTAAAATACCAGCCATAAAAATACCATTATCAGACCATGGAACCATACCTGAAGTTAACGTTCCACCTACTTCTGAGTTACGTGCTAATACACGTCGGTCTATTTTTAATTTATCATAGCTATCTTCCATAATTTTCGGTGTTAAAATTAGTGATACGTACATCGCACAACCAAATATATTCGCTAAGAATGCTACGATTAATGTAGACAATGTTACATTACCTGCAGAATTTAATTTCTTCTCAAATTTAGATACGATTACTTTTAAAACTCCTAGTTTTTCAAGTAATCCACCAAATCCTAAACCGAAAATAATAACGGCTACTGAGCCAAGCATACCGTTAATTCCACCACGGTTTAATAACTTGTCAACAAATTCAACACCAGATTGAATTGAGAATCCATTATACGCTGTTCCAATCGCCTCTCCAAAGTTCATTCCTTGGAAAAGAGTTGCCCAAATTGCACCAATTAAAGCTCCCATTGCAATTGTTGGCATAGACGGTTTCTTCATCGCTAATAGAGCGATAACAACGACCGCCGGAACAAGCATCCATATTTTAATATCAAATTCCTTTAATAAAGCTTCTTTTAAAAACTCTACTCGATTCAAATCTACATTATCGCCGCCATACATCCAACCAGCTACAGTAAACATAATGCTAGTAATAATATAAGCCGGAACATCTAATACGAGCATAGCTCGAACGTGAGCAATAACGTCTACTTTTGCCATAGACGCTGCAAGAACTGTACTATCAGAAAGTGGTGATAATTTATCGCCGAAATAAGCTCCTGAAAGAACTGCACCAGCAACAAGCGGAAGTGGTAAGCCAAGTCCTTCACCAATCGCCATCATAGCAATACCTGCTGTTCCTACTGTTCCCCATGATGTTCCTGTTGCGATAGAAGTAATTGAACAAATAATTAATGTTGCTAATAGGAATATGCTAGGGTGAATAAACTCTAATCCATAATAGATTAATGTTGGTACTACGCCACCAGCAATCCAAGTTCCAATTAAAGCACCTACCGCAACTAAAATCAGTATTGCTTCTAATCCGTTAGAAATCCCTTTCGTAATTGCATCTTGCAATTCTTGATAACGAAATCCTAATCTTAATCCAAGCGCAATTACTAAAAACCATGAAATAAATAGCGCTAATTGAATTGGGAGATCAAAAATCGTTTGGAAGGAAAAGACAACAGCAAGAAATAGTAATAAAAGAACTATGATTTCTAGCATCGATGGTAATCTTACACTTTTCATTTTTTTCTCTCCTTACAAGTCGATAACATGACGTATGTCGTCTTACATGTATGTAATATACAATTAGCGAAGACAAAACAAAATTTTCATATTATTTCGATTTATTTTTCCAGTATAATATAACACCTTTTCTATTGTAAAAGTAGATGTTACTTTTCGCAATGGAAAATATAAAAAATGTTACATTTTTATATAGAACAATCCAAAAATAACTTTTTTAATATTTGCCACAACAAAACTTTTTACTATTATCCTCCCCTTTTAAGGAATACCATTTTTCTCCACAAAAAAGCACACATCATTAAAATGATGCATGCTCTACTTTTATTTATACATATTTTGTATTTCTTCTTTATTTTTAAGTATTTCCACAAACTGATTGCTACAGCCTTTCGGAAATAACACTCCGAGCCCATATGAATGCTCAAACTGAAAATGAGGGTACTTCGCCTTGACCTCATCCCAAAATTTATATACACCGAAGTTTCGATCTTTCACCTCAATATCATGAAATAACACAATACCGTTATTCGCAAGTTTCGGTAGCCATGTTTTATAGTCATGAGAAACTGCTTCATACGTATGATAGCCATCAATATGCAACAAATTTATCGTTCCATCTTGAAACTGATCCACGGCCTCATCAAAAGTAGACCGAATTAAATTCCCTATTTGAGGATAACTCGTGCTCACGAATTTACTCACTATTTGAAAAACACCTTCTCCATATGGACCTGTGTGCTCATCTCCTGCCCAAGTATCTACAGCAAAGCATTTTGTAGATAATCCTTCATCTTTTACCCCTTGGCAAAAACTGAAAAAAGAAGCTCCTAAATGTGTACCTAACTCAACTAATATTTCTGGCTTTTCAAATCTTACTAAATCATAAGCGAAGTTTAAATGTCCCACCCAAGCAGAATTCATACGAATATATGGATTGTATTGATCAAATTCAAATGTTGGTTTATGAGTAACCCAGCTCATCACATTTCTCCTTCTACACATATTTTTAACAAACCAAATTACTCTTATCTTTATTTTTTTATCCTCTTGATTATGATTTATTTTTATAATTTTATCTCGCTTTATTTCACCTCCTCACTTGTATCGTAAACATAACTGGAACTACTAAAATTCCTACCTTCTAACACAGAAATTTCAGTTTATTTTTTATTCATTTCGTGATATATTGCATATTGTATCCGAAACGAATTTGTAGAAAAGGAGAATGAAAACTATATGGATCCAAATCGTTTAAAAGGAATCATAATGGTTGTAATTGGTGCTTGTTTATGGGGATTGTCCGGAACAGCTGCACAACAACTTTTTCAATATGAAAATGTTTCTACTGAATGGTTAGTTACAATTCGATTGCTTATATCTGGCGTTATCTTGCTCCTTATTTCATCATTCGGAAAGAGAAAAAAAGAAATATTCGGCATATGGAAACAAAGATCTAATGCTACTAAAATGATATTGTTTGGCCTATTCGGTATGCTTGCTGTACAGTACACGTACTTCGCTTCTATTAAAGAAGGGAATGCTGCCGTCGCAACATTATTACAATATTTAGCTCCTATATTTATTACTGTATACTTACTTTTCAAGTGGAACGTTCGGCCATCAAAAATTGATTTCATTTCCATTACCCTTTCATTAGTAGGCACTTTTCTCTTACTAACAAATGGGTCTGTTCATAACTTGGCTGTTTCTACACCGGCTATTATTTGGGGTATTTTATCTGGATTATCTCTTGCTTTTTATAGTTTATATTCAAAGGGATTACTAGAAAGATGGTCTTCCTCTGTCATCGTTGGATGGGGCATGATTATTGGGGGTATTGGCGTTACGATTCTACACTTTATTTCTACAAACGAATTCATTTTATTATCGACTATGAAATATGTAAAACTAAGTACCCTACCGCTCATCACATTTGTCGTCATTTTCGGAACACTGATTGCATTTTATTTATACTTAGACAGCATACGATACCTGACTCCGAAAGAAACGACATTATTCGGTTGTACTGAACCACTCGCAGCTATTATTTCTTCTGTACTTATATTACACGTACCCTTTCAATCTTTTCAGTTATTAGGGGCTTTTTGTGTCATTGTAATGGTGCTCATCTTAAGCCAAAAACCGGATGAAGGGAAACAGGAATTAAAGTTTGTTCATGAGAAAAAAGAAAATATACAATGAAAGGATTGAATTCACTATGCCTATCCCTCAAAATTATAAAAAACAAGGAAGAGTTTCGGCAAAATCACTCGTTTTAAATCAACTACAAGATTGGATTATTGAAGGTGTACTGCAGCCTGATGAAAAAATTAATGATGGGGAATTGGCTGAAGCACTAGGAGTAAGCAGAACACCTGTAAGAGAAGCACTTCAAATATTAGAGCTTTCTGGATTAGTGGAAATGGTACCTGGGCAAAAAACAAAAATTGCTCCTATTAAGTTAGACGACATTCCTATCATTTATGAAACGATGGCTGGTCTTCACTCTATTATAGGAAAGCAAGCACTTCAAAACATTACAGACGCTGATCTGAAACTACTTTCTGAAATAAACGCTGATTTTCAGCGCTCTATAGAGAAGAAAAACGCAAAACAAGCTTTAAAACTAGATATACAATTTCACAATACAATTTCTTCTATTGCTAAAAACCAATATATTGAACCCTTTCTAGAAAATATGCAACTTCATGTTCTACGCCTTGAATATTTGTTTTTCCAAAACTTTGTTCCAGCAAGTCAATCTATTGAAGAACATCACTCTATCATTCAAGCATTGCAAAAGCAGGACGAAAAACAAATGGAACAAATGATGTCTCAAAACTGGCTCCGTCCAATGAAAGAAATATCAAAAATAATTTCTACGAAATAATAATAGAGCTGGTTACACAAAATCGTAACCAGCTCACCTTTTACTAATCTATATAGTTATGCCTGAATATCTGCATATTCTTCCATATCTTCGTACTCTTTTTCCAATTCCTCTAAAGACAGCTCGTATAATTGTCGGTCGCGAATTTTAAACACACCTGCTCCAATTAACTCATCAATTAAATGCCTCTTACGATTTTCAACAGCAAAACGGAGTTGACTACTCATCTTTTAAAAAACTCCTTTCTACAATCATTGAAAATGATAATCTTTATCAATTACCATTTTTGATTATAAAAGATGACTCTTTATAAGTAAAGTAATTTCATGAAATATTTACCTTACAAAGTATTTGTGGCCACATTATATATATGTATGCCGTGCGAAAAATGTTATGACACATTTTCTTATCCTTTTTCTTTCATACTTTGCAAGTTGTCTCAATATGATTAAATTCACCATCTATTTCTACTTGAATAGTGACATGTTCTACATGAAACTTCTCCTTTAATACATCCGTAGCCTCTTTTAATACATTTTGCGTTTCATCACCTTTAATAATCAAATGGCAAGTTAATACTTGAAAATCAGATGTGACAGACCATATGTGCAAATCATGAACTTCTTTTACAACCGTAATATTTAATAATGTACTTTTTACCTCTTCAACATTTATGTGCTGGGGTGCACCTTCCATTAATATATGGACGGTATCACGTGTTACACGCCATCCACTAATAATGACTAAAATAGACACAAGAATACTAGCAATCGCATCAGCAACAGTCCATCCGAAAAATTTAATACATAGCGCTGCAATAATCGCTCCGACTGATCCTAATAGATCGCCTAATACGTGTAGGAAAGCACTTCTTAAATTCAAGTTACCCTTCACATCTCCGCCTCTCATTAATATCCAAGCTGATAAAATATTAATAAGCAGACCAAGTACAGCAATAATGAGCATCCCATTACTAGCAATCTCAACTGGTTCTTTAAAACGGCGAATTGCTTCAATAAAAATGTATACTGAAATGACAATAAGAACGACACCGTTACATAATGCCGCTAACATTTCGACTCGCTTATACCCGTATGTTTTCGCAGCTGTTGCTGTTTTTTCTCCAAGCTTAAACGCAAGTAAACTTAATGCTAAGGATACTGCATCACTTAACATATGCCCCGCATCAGATAGTAGTGCTAAACTATTTGTTACAAATCCCCCAATCACCTCAGCAATCATAAAACTTGTCGTTAATACGAAAGCAATTAGTAACGCCTTTTTATTGTTAGAATGACCGTGATCATGTGAATGCCCCATACCAATACTCCTTTAAGTGCAATATCTGTACATTAGTATGAAACAAACTCCCCGTCTTTATCCCGTATTAACTGCCCGTAAACGCCCGCTTCCTCTGTATACACACTTCGCTTCTTTTTAAATAAGTCCTTTTTCTCAACAAAAAATAAGACTACTTCTTTTTCAGCTTCATATTGTTTACTAATGAAAGAATTTTTAAGGAGGTTACTAAAATGAAACGTTTATTTCTCTGTATGGAACGTGAACTAGTTGTAGTGAAAGAACAATATGGTAACTATGAAACAACGTATCACTTACAAAATATGCAACCTACCTGTATCGCAGTTGATCCATTCCAAAAGAATCGTGTATATTGCGGCACATTTGGACGAGGTTTATGGCTAAGTGACGATGGCGGGGATTCGTGGAAACCGATTGGAGATTCATATCGTTACTTTGATTTCCCTAAAGAAGATGGTATTTTACACTCTTCGATAACTTCCATTACGATAAGTCCTAATGAACAAGTTAACGGCTATGGCGTCGTTTATGTCGGCTCAGAACCGAGCGCTTTATTCCGTTCTGAAAATGGTGGTGAAACGTGGACTGAACTTAAAAATATGAAATCATTATTATCTTCTTATACGTGGGCTTTTCCGCCTAGACCTTTTACCCATCATGTACGCTGGATTACAGTTGATCCAAACAATCCAAATACAATCCATGTTTCAATTGAAGCTGGTGCTGTTATTCAAAGTAATGATAGAGGGCATACTTGGATTGATAAAAAATTCGGTGCTCCTATCGATGCGCATCAATTGCTTATGCACCCTGAAGCTCCAAATCGCCTTTATGCATCATGTGGTGATGGTTTTATGGGCGGACCTGATCGCGCATACCTTGAAAGTTATAACAGTGGAAACAGCTGGATCTCATGCAGTGAAGGACTTGAACACCATTATTTATACAGCATGGCTATCGATCCGGCTGATTGTGATACAATTCTCGTTTCTGCCGCACCGAGTGCTGACCTCGCTCATCACCATATTCCTTATGAATCTTATATTTATCGTAAAACGAAAGATACTCCTTTCGAGCAAGTACAACAAGGTCTACCATCTGCAATCGGTACAGTCATTTCGATGTTTGCGACAAATCCAGCAGAACCACATACATTTTACACTTTAAATAACAACGGCGTGTTTCAATCCAATGATAGCGGCGAATCGTGGGAACAACTAAACATTCCGTGGAAAGATGAGTATAAAACGCAGCATCCGCATGCATTGCTCGTAACTAATTCTTAACGAAAAAAGACTGCCTAATGGTTTTAGGCAGTCTCTTTTTTATTTCTTTAAGTCAATTACAATATCATCTAACGCAATACCCTTATTGCCTCCCAATCTTCGAGGCACAAAACGCTCCTTTACTTCTCCTCCAACTATTGTTACCGAGCCATAATTTTCAGGAGTGTGAATTCTTAAATTAATGTAAGGCGTTATTATTAACTTAGTCGCATTCTCATTAAGTTGTTGGAATGTTTCACTCCAATTAAAATTATAAGGATCTTCACCTGAGCCTCCATTTCCTTCTCCATAATACTGATTACCTATATCATCTCTCACTTTTAAATCAACATCCACTCCATCCCATACACCTCTTATTTCTTGAGCTACTTCTTGGTTGTAATATAGAATAAACGACATGGGTGTTATTTCCATTCTCTCCATATTAACTTTTACACCGTCTTTTTCTGCACTACCTCTAATCAATTTCTCTTTATTTTCTATTCCTTTTAGATTAATATTAAAATTCCAATCTCCTTTTATCTCTTCTTCTGTTTCTAAAATGTTTATACTTTGTATACTCCATTCAACATTCACTGTAGTTCCTTTATTACTAACTAGATCACTACTTGTTTTTATTAAACCTTCATATTTCCTATCAGCGACCTTAATAATTTCATTGCTTCCTGATTGGGCACCTGCTCCTTTAATAGTTAAAAAATCCAACGTACTTGGATTTTTACCTAAATCTCTGTTACTTTCTATAGAATAGTTTATTGATACTGTCTTACCATCGAAAATCGCATTATTAATCGTTATCTTAATTCCATTGCTTTCTTTTGTCATATTTAGTACTGTGGCGTATTGTTGATAATTATTATGAAGCCCCGTTTTCTTCTCTGCGTCCGCTTTATAATTTTCATATAACCCTGTTCTACCATTATCTAAAAATCGGAATATGTCACCTACAATTGGCAATCCCCCGGCATATGTAGGAAACCCGATACCAAGCGTTGCAACTGATAATCCTACTAAAATAGATGCAGCAGCAACACCTTTTTTCCAACTTTTCATCTTTTTCTTCGTACGTATCGATTGTTTTACATTACGTTTCACTTTTTCTTTTTCAATTTCAGAAGCCTCAATTTCCTCAAGTTCTTTTTCATCTATATCAATATCATTTAATAGTTCATAAATGTCTTTCATATTGCACTACCTCCAAAACTAATTTTCGTAGCATTTTGTTGTAGTTTCTTTTTTCCACGGTACACACGATTATCGATCGCTGCCCGAGTTAACCCTAACTTATCTCCTATTTCTTCTGTCTTCATACCGAGAAGATATTTCATAATGAACACCTTTTGATCTAACGGTTCTAATTGATTAATAAGCTTCAATAACTCTTCCCTATCTTCCATAACGATTAATTCATCTTCCGCTGACTTTTCCGTACTAATATGAAACTCATCTGAAATAATTTCTACTTTTCTAGTCGCTTTCCGGTAATAATCAATCGCCTTAAATTTTGCAATCGCCGCTATCCATTTTTTAAAGTCACTCGGCTCTCCATGAAATTTATTTGCGTTACTCCAAATGGAAAGAAATATATCGTTTACACATTCCTCTATTAATCCATCATTTTGAACCGGAAGAAGGACTTTATGCGTTATTCCTTTTATAAGTGGTAAATATGTATCGACAACGAATTCTAGCGCATCTTCTTTTTGCCGTTGTAATCTTTTTATAAAATTTTTCTCATTTGATTTCATGTAGCGATTCCCCTTATTTTTTTGTAAAAGCTTTTACACCCTATATAACGTCTTACAAAATATTTTCTCTCATCTCTTTTTATTTTTTGTATGTTATGGAATACTTTCCCTACGCCATTGTCTCACATAACTATGTATTACAAGAAAATTTTCTCAAGTCTGCAATTTAATTCATGTAGTACACTATTTATATAGTCATTCTTTAACCTGGTGTACATTTTACCCCGCATTAACGGGCAATAAATCCCACCTCAAAATTGGGCGAATGCGAAGAAGGTAGGTGGGAGATAACTGCCCGTAAAAGCCCGATTGGTTCAACTAATAATCAGTGGGGGATGGAAAAAAACCCCACTGATTAAAGTTTCACTTTATTTCATTAATCTACTTTTCAACATTTTAAACTAGGAGATGAGATGTGTATGTGTGGAATTACAGGCTGGGTAAATTGGAATAAGGACCTTTCCAATGAACATGTTATTTTAGAAAAGATGGCAAATAGTATCCAGCATCGCGGTCCGGATGCTGAAGGATTTTGGTTTTCACCTCGTGCGGCCTTTGCACACCGTCGGTTAATCGTAATTGATCCAGAAGGCGGGACACAGCCGAAGACATTTCGTGCTGGTGATTATGTGTATGCTCTTACTTATAATGGAGAAATTTATAATTTTCGCGAGCTTAGAGAGCAACTTCAAAAATGTGGTCATGCATTTGAAACGCATTCGGATACAGAGGTGTTACTACATGCTTATTTAGAATGGAAAGAAGACTGCGTACAACATTTAAATGGTATTTTTGCCTTTGCAATATGGGATGATCAAAAGCAACAATTATTTTTAGCACGTGATCATTTAGGCGTAAAGCCACTCTTTTATACAGAAAGAAATGACAGTATTATTTTCGGATCCGAAATAAAAGCACTATTAGCCCATCCATCTGTCCCTGCTGAAATTGATGCAGATGGCATAAACGAAATATTTGGATTAGGATTATTTCGAACTCCAGGATGTGGCGTCTTTAAACATATTCAAGAAGTGCGTGCTGGACATTCTATAACGTTTACACGTGATAAAAAAGTAGTTAAGAAATATTGGAATTTAGAAAGTAAAGTTCATACAGACTGTACTGAGGATACATCATCACATATTTTATCTCTTTTGCAAGATACAGTAAAAAGACAATTAATTGCCGATGTTCCTCTCGTTTGTATGTTATCAGGAGGATTAGATTCTAGCGGTATTACTGCTCTAGCGGGTAAAGAGTTTGCAGCGGAAAATAAAACACTTCATACGTATTCCGTTGACTTTGTAAATAGTGCAAAAGATTTCGAGCTGACATTTGCTCGCACTGGTTTAGACGCTCCTTGGGTAAAACGTGTTTCCGAACATGTAGGGACATCTCATCATGACATTATTGTGAATGCTGAAGAATTAGCAAATCACTTATTCGTCCCTCTCCGTGCAAAAGATTTACCGAGTGCTGGCGAAATGGAAACTTCACTCTATTTACTATTTTGCGAAATGAAAAAAGATGCAACTGTAGCTTTATCCGGCGAATCTGCTGATGAAGTATTCGGTGGGTACCCTTGGTTTCATCAAGAGGATTTACTATTTGTCGATAAATTTCCTTGGCTAACAAATTGGAAAAACACTTCCCCTCTTCTACTAAATGAAGTAAATAACCAATGCAAATTAGAAAACTATATTGATGCACGCTTCCAAGAAGCGATTCTTGAAGTACCTACTCTTGAAGTGGAAAGTAAAAAAGCCGCGAAACAACGCCAAATGTTTTATTTATTTTTAACGAGATTTCTCCCGTTCTTACTTGATCGTAAGGATCGTATGAGTATGGCTGTAGGCTTTGAAGTACGTGTACCGTTTTGCGATTATAGATTAGTTGAATATTTATGGAACGTTCCTTTCAATATAAAAAGCATTGATAATATTGAAAAAGGCATTTTACGTAGAGCACTGCAACCTGCTTTACCTGACGATGTACGCAATAGAAGAAAAAGTGCTTATCCAACTTCACAAGATCCACATTATTTACACACAATCCGTCATTTATCACTCGACTTGTGCAGTAATAAAAACAATCCTATTTTCTCACTTATTAATCATTCCACATTACTTGCCATTGCCGATGAAAGCAATAAAGAAATTAACAATTTTGAAGCAAGAAGTGCTATGGAATATATGCTACAAGTAAATGAATGGTTGAAAACGTATCATATTCATATTGCTTAACAAAAAGGAGTTCAAGGATAACAACCTTGAACTCCTTTTATATTAATTAGCGCATTTTTTATTTTCAGTATCAATGGACCATCCAATAATTGTGGCACAATCTCTACCTTTCCACTGCAGTACATTTGTTAATACTGGCTCAATCTGTAAGCAACTTCCGTCGTGCAATATTTCTACTAAAGATTGATCATCATCAAATTTTCGTTTATCACACTCTAAAATACCGTCCGTTGCCATTACAATGTGATTCATTCCTTTTTCTAATCCTCTGACACCTGATGTAAAGCAAGGTGTATTTGCAGCAAAAATATTTTTCCTACCAATATATTCGTAATTCTTCCGTTTATTTAACCGCCCTTTACCATTCTTCGTTTTTTCAGAATGGAATAAATATGCGAAGCAATCACCAACTGATAGCCAATATAAAAATTCGCCTTTTCGCAAACAAATTAAGCATGCAAGTTCCTCATCATCTTGATCACATTTTTCAATAAACAATTCATCTGTAAATAACGCTAATAAGTACATATGCGTATGATGAAAAGCTAAATGTATCGGGTAAGAAAATAACTCTTTTAGTTTCTCTTTTCTTGCTGAAATTGCTTCTATTATATAATCAATATTTTTTGTTTTGTGGTGTGTATCAAAAATCATAACAAATTCAAATTGTAATTCAGGATCCCACCAAGCAAGTACCGCATCTCCTCGTTCATATGCATCACTCTCTTGATTTCCCCCATATACGCCGACTGAAAGAGGACCACATTTTTCAACATGTATTTCATCTACATACATCTGTTCATGACTCATCCATTTGAATGTATTCACAGCTATCATCCTCTCTCTTGCTAAATGTATACCTTTACACATAGATTACCTTATATTTCAATAAAAATAAACTTTTTCAACATTTTTTATCCAAATAAAAGGATTTTATTTCTACGTTCACGAATATATCTTACTATACGATATAAAAACAGGGGGATTTATCATTATGAAAGACATCAATCAACATTGGGAAAGCATTTATTATCACTTACGATATGAGTATGAGGACAACCTTTCTCACCAAGCCATTCGTATTTTACAACTCATTTCTCGTGAGAAAGATATAACAATTGGAAAAGTCGCTACTGAGCTTAGTCTCTCTCATAACACAGCATCAGAACACGTAAAGCGCCTTATTCAAAAAGGATTTATTATAAAAGAAAGAAACAAACAAGATGAAAGGGTCGTAAACCTTACTTTAACGAAAGAAGGCATTGAAATATTAGAAAAGCATACTTTACTAGATAAAGAAAAGATAAAAATATTAGAATCACAGTTATCAAAAGAAGAACAACAATTAATTGAAAAAGCCTTTTCGTTATTAGCGAAGGAGGCAAAATATGCATTTCCTCGTTAAAGTAATCGTTTCTGCACTTATTATTGGCGTTATTACTGAAGTCGCTAAACATTATAGTACGATAGGCGGCTTTATTGCTGCCCTTCCTCTTGTAAGTTTACTAAGCCTATTTTGGATTTCTTTAGAAGGCGGGAACAAACAAGAATTAAGTCAATTTGCTATAGGCGTATTATATGGATTTCCTGCATCCGCACTACTACTATTTATCGTCTATATTGGTCTAAAAAACTCATTTTCACTTAGTACATCTGTCCTGTTTGGTATAGGTGTTTGGTGTATCGTTTTTGCTTGTCAAAAATTATTTCAAGCTTAGTTAGGAGGGTTTATTATTTATAAATTTGTAGAGGTATTGGAGCAAACTATAGAAGTATATACAAAAGGAAGTAGTAAACAAACGGTAGTTATTCAGACCGGAATGGGTTGCTCATTTTATGATTGGCTCCCTATTATAGAAAAACTTTCACAACATTTTACAGTCATTTCATACCATCGCCCAGGTTACGGAAAAAGTGAACTAGGAAATTATTCGCGTACTACAAGACAAGCGACAAACGAACTTCATATGTTACTACATGAACTTGCTATTCACGAGCCTATCATTTTAATCGGTCATTCCTATGGAGGCTTATGTGCACAACATTTTGCGATGTTACATGAAGATAAGCTGCAAGCACTTATTTTAGTTGATTCTACTTCTATGAGCTTACACCGATTAGATGAACTGCATTTACCAATTTCTGATCAAACGGATTCGGATGATATGTGGCTTCAAAAATATAATACATACTCCAAAATGGATATAGACATGCTTAATAATGAACTAAAACCTATACTCGTTGATCAATCAAGACAGTACATTGAATTTTCTACCTCCCCTCTATTATATAAAGCGACAGTTTCCGAACTATGTGAGTGGAAAAATTGTGCTCGCTCAATAAAAGAGCTATATAAAACATTAAAAGTACCGTTAATCGTTATCGGTAGAGACCCTCAATATTCTATTACTCAGTTGACTGAGGGTGGCATGCCAAAAGAGGAAGCGACACAACTTGAATCAATGTGGCAAGAACTGATTCATGAACAATTACACCTTTCAATATATAGCCAATATATACTTGCTGAACATGCTGGTCATGGTATAGAAAATGATCGACCAGATATTATTATTGAAGCAATTCACTCTTTGCAAATAAAAAAAGGAAGCAACTAACGCTGCTTCCTTACTTATCTATTCATAATCTTCTTCATCATCGATTTCTTCATAATACGAATTCCCATTACTTACATATATAGGACCATTCGCAACGTCAATACGTAATACCCATGCCCATGGCACAGCTAAACGCTTATGTATTGCTCGCCAAAAGCTCATTGATTTTCTTTCGTACTCCTGGAACTCCTGAAGTAACTCTTTGTAGGAGGAACCGTCTAACTGAATATTTGCTTCTAACAAACGAGAATGGGCATAGTACTGCAGCTCTAGTTCAGCAGCAATTTCCATTTCTTCTTCCGTTGCCATACCAATAATTGCTCCATCTGCTGGTACAATTTCAAATACGTTCTGAACTTCAATAAGCCCTTCTTTCTCTTTCTCAAACATGTAAACAGCCTCCTTTAACACATATTTTTTATGTTACAAAGTCATACTTCTACAATAACTTCTCCCTTTCCTCTTTTTTTGATAAACTTTTACAAATTATTTATCTGATAATCTGTAGACTGTATTCTTTCAGCAGAACTGAAACAATTATTATCAAAAGTTAATTTATACACGTCAGGCATATGAAGGGTTTTCCAAAACTGAAAATCATATTTCGAATCAAAATAATTCATTAGTAATACCATAATATTCCCATGAGTACCTATTACAATATTCTTACCTTTATATTTTTTTAATATACTTTGCATACATATTACAGCACGTCTTTGCGCTACATCATTTGATTCTCCGCCTTCGTATGCAAAAGTCCAGTCTTCCCATACCTTCTGAAGAGCATCATTAAAATCCTGTACTGGTTCTTTACTTAATAGCCTTTCCCGTAAATCTTCTTCCAGTTGTATTGATAAATTATATGTATTCGCAATTCCTTGCACAGTTTGCATTGCCCTTTTGTACGGACTAGAAATCACAACATCAATATGTTTATCTTTTAATAAGCGTGTTACATGCTGCGTATCTAACAAACCTTTTTCAGATAAAGGCCTTTCCCGTTCTTCTTTTGTATATGTAGAGTGGGCATGGCGAACAAAATATATTGTCGTCATTCATTCATCCCCCTTTTCTGTTTCTATCCAAATTCAATACATTACCATCAAATCCCTTTACCTTTATAATAAGTGCTGTCAAATTTGAATGTTGATTTTCATATTAATAAAAGGGAAACACCTCTATGGTATTTCCCTCATTTAAAATAGACTACATTCAATTAAATACTTTATCAATTTTATTTCTGTCGTATTCTAATATCCAATCATTATATGTATGATAAATATCTCTAATTGTATTAGGAGAGGTAGCTAATACATCACAACCCCTATCATCATAAACGTGAAATATAGTATTCTTGTTAATATTTATGAAATACACCCTATGAAAAATACGCGGTTTTATTCCCATATCTTGATTACAAATTGCTTTTAGCATAGGAATGTATTTCAAGTCTGAAACTTTACATTTCAAAGTATATCTATGAGTTTTATATACCCCGTCTTCATCGTCTTCTGGAAAAATATAAGGGATTGTATTTTTCTGTAACTTAAACAAATCGGACTTCTCTTTTACATACTTAGAAAAGATATTCAATTTGTGTTTGAAAATTTCACCGTCTGCATAGTCATTTACATCCACTACGATATAAATATCATCTTCTGTTGCATGTAAAGACTGAAATAAAGTAATCGCTCTATTATAAACGCCTTCTAAATATGGGCAGTTTTCATAAATGTTATTGCAATCATAGTTCACACCTAATCTAAAGCGAATACCAATATCCCCATTATAAAATAGAGGTGGTCTAAGTTCTAAATTTGGAAACATTTCAAGCTTATACTCATTCAACCTCATCTCAACACCTACCTTTAATAGCACCTTGTTTACATAATAAAATTATTCTATTATAATTTATTTTTAAATTCCTCACTTGTTATAATGTCTCGAATAAAATAATCTACATTATTTCTCAGCTTTTGATATGCAACTTGATCTTCTATATCGTTAAACATAATGACAACTTCTACTTTATTCCCTTTCTTATCTGTAGTATACAAGCTTTTTGTCAATACGAATGCGGTAGAACCACCTTTTTGACCAGCATATTCGAACTTACTATTTTTAACTGTTCCTTTAAAAATGTTCTCGATTTCTTCTTGCATTGATTTTGGAAAATAATTTCTACTATTTATTTTTTCCATTATACTCATATAATCTTTAGCGTTTGCACTCACTAATCGATCTGACCAAATTCGCTGAAATTCCATATCTACCTTTAATGGAATATCCCGTTTTTTCCATTCTTCTTCATCTTTCATCCATTCATGAATTTGTAACACATGTTTATTATACTCATCCTTTGACATGTTACGTATCATTTCTAATGATTGATTTTCTGGCTCATGAAGCTCTTTTTCTACATACCCTCTCATATATAGTGAAGCAGTATACGAAGAGAATTTGTCATGACTAGTAAGCTCTAATTCTTTTATACTTTCATTTACCCTTTCTATTCCAAGCTTATCTAACAAATATGTTGTATTTGCATTAGAACTATAATGAATCATCCCTTTAGCGACTTCTTCTAAAGCGATCTGTCCATTTTTCACTAACTCTCTCGCTTTGGCATCTTCTAACCAGTCAGGATGAGCTCCACCATCAGTGTTTTTAACGTAATATTTTTCTAACTCCTGCAATGAAATTTGTTCATCCCGACTTATTTTTCCTTCTGACACTTGCTTAGCAAATTCAACTGCTATTACAATTTTGGCCATACTCGCTAATGGCAATTTTACATCTTCATTTATAGATGTTAATACTTCCCTATTTTTTCTAATTAGTAATGAACATGTTTTATCACCTTTATGCTCTTTTATGTACTGTAATACGTAATTAGGATCTTCTTTTGACAAATAGTACTTCATAATAAAAAAGAAAGCTATAGCGGCTACTATAATAATTCCTGCAATAATTCCTATAATCTTTAATATGTTCACAATATGCCCCCCTTTACTAAGTTCCCTACTATATAATTATAACGAATTGAATTACAAAATTATACAAAACAGAGTAACTCTTCCTAAAAAAGAAAGAGTTACTCTATTTCACATGATGTTATTTGTCCATTTAACGTAACGACTATATTTGAGTCGCCACTTTCTTTAGCACCTTTTAATCGATTGGAGTTAGGAGGACCAATGACAACTGACTCCTTAATTTGTGAAAGGTCCTTCCCTAATTTTTCCGCACTTACACCGTATGCAGCTTGAAATACTTCTGGCGGTGTTAATCTAAGTATGTCTGATCCTTCTGCTGTTTCAAACTGATCGTTATTGAAGAACAAATGTAATTGTACTTCTTCTGTTACCGCTGTGATCCAATGCCACCATCCCATTGGAATAAAGACGGTTTGCCCCGCTTTTACATGATAATTTTGCAATTGATTCGTTTCCGGATTTAAGATAGATGTAATCGCTTCTCCTGATACAACAACATCTAATTCCCACGCATTCGGATGCCAATGTGGTTCCCGCATGTGCCCTTTTGTCATAAATAAATCGACAAACGCTCCACCGATCATTGCTGGTAACTGCGTTGACGTAACTTCATAAGCAACGTTTTTCTCATCTCTTTTAAAAAAGATGTTTTTTCTCGAATCAAAGAAAAGGTTTGGAGTTCCTGAACTTTTCTTTAAATTTTTATTATCTGGAACATAACCTGAACTACTCATTTTATCCCTCTTTTCCACTCCGAACATTTCTAGTTTCACACTGTAGCGTATGGAAAAAATGTATGAATGTGCCTATCATTCACATAACAAAAAAACATGCCTTCATAAGGAGAGCATGTTTTGTGATATTCTTCACATTATTTAGTTAAAAAATAAATTTTTTACTTACCATGATGTAACATTAAATCACTAAGTTCTTCTTCAATGTGATTTAATTTCGCAACGCCTTCTTTCCATTTATGAATATAACGTGAAACCCCAACGATAAATAAAATGATAATTGTGGAAAGAATAATACCATACACGATTGTTACAGTACTCATAGTTACACTTCCTTATAATTAGTAATGTGGTTATTAGTTATATTTTTATTATAAACCTTTTTCTCTTAAAATACTTCGATTTCAACTTTTTGTAACAAAATTGATTTTTCTAATATTTCATTCGTAAAAATGGCATATTTTTCACAAATTATACAAAACTTCACCATATGTACTATTACCATATGAGTTATATTATTTAATAGGAAAAAGGGGATGATATACTATGACGACTTGGTTTATTGTTATGTTAGTTGTATTTGGGGCATTTAAAATTATCGTTTCGAGCCTTCCTAACACTGTTATTGAATCCATTATTAGCAAGTACGAAACACATCCGCAACTTGAAGAAGAGAATGCGACTGTTACAATCAATGGAAATAACTTAGAAGGCGAACAAAAATCCAAAATTATTCATGATTTTAACGAAGGTTTATTTTTAGATCGCTATTATGCACCGCCACACAATGAGGGTACGCCTTTAATAATCAATGCAAAACGTGGCAAAAAAGATTTTACATTTTATATTTATAGTCATGAAGAGCATGTTGATGTTGTAAAGCAACATAAAAAGAAAGTAGTTGCTTATAGTTTACGCTCTAAAAACCTTCAAAATAATGATATGTTCGTGTCAGCTGATTTAGCTTAATACTCATATATTAGAAAAAGGAATCCGTGGAATATGGATTCCTTTTTACTATTCACTGAAAAATAAGCTCTGTCTTCAAACTATCTTTCGGTAACAACCATCCTTTTTGTTCTAAACTCTTCATTAATAATTCTCTTTGTTTTGTTGCAATACTTTCCTCTTTTGTTTTAAACGATACTTCTATTACGAAATCATCTTCTATTTTCCCTGTATTACTTAGTGGCCAAACTTCAATATTCGTTTTAATATTTTCAAATTCAGCTGTATACCGTTTCATTAATACAGGACCGTAAATACGAGAATTGTTGAGCATTTCTTCTCCCCAATTCGTATACAACCATTTGTTCATTTTCCCTGGCAACTTTTCTATTAACATGTTTTGAGCATCTCGTTCGTTTGGTAAATCAAGTACTCCATACCCTTTAGCACTGTAGCTTTTCTTATTTGAAATACTTAACGTTTTCTTCTCAAATCCCCAATCTATTTCTGCCTCATAGTTATCAGTTTTACTATCAAATCCATCCTTTTTAGCCACTTCTAGTGCATCTTGAATTACACCATTTTGAATGGGATATCTTTTTTTATATGTTAGCTCAAAATCTTTACTAAATTCTTTCTTTCGAATTCTCGCAAACCAACCTTCATTACTTAAATTTTTATTTGCCGTATCTAAAAATTGCACTTGTATTCTTTCATAATTTGTACCAGCCTTGAAATATTCTAGTACCTCTTGATTTATCTCTTTGTTATAACCTAATACTTGTTCTGGTTTTAATAATAATTTCACTTCAAAACTAGGTGTCATCGGACTGGCAGCAAACCCTTCCTTAACGTTATAAAGGAAACAACAAAAGAAAATGCTTACGAATACAAATACTTTTTTCATATACCTATCCCCTTTACATTTCAAATGACTTCTATACGTTCCATAGTAAGTGAATGTACATTTTCATACCCTGCCGTGCTAAGCTTTTTCTGTAATCGATCCGTATCCTCTTTCAAAGCGTGTACTAACACCGTATGTTCTGGTAATAGTGTATTTAACATTGCCTTAACGTCACTTATACTTTGATGAACTTTATAAGGAACTCGCTTCACCCTACATTCTTTATTTACACGTTCTTTCATAACCTTTTCTGCAAAACTCCCTTTAGCAATATGTCCTGTAAATATAATGGAATTTCGTTCTTCATATCGCAGTTGTTCATAATATAACTGCGCTCGTTTCGTTTGCATATTCGCATCACTCATTACAACTATTCCATAACTATTTTGCGTACCGATGTCATGATCCATAGCGATTATGTTTCTTTTTAAACTCTCCATAAGCCCTTCAAGTTCTTCATTATTTTTGAGCCAATCTTTATATGCGAACATCTCCTCAAATCCATGCAAAATTTCTTGATCTACTATAATGGGAAGTTCTTTATATTTTTTATACAAATACAATACGATATCTTGCGCCCTACCAAGCGGTGGCAACGGTAGTAATGCTATTCCTTTCTTTTGCGCAACTCCCTCAATTTCTGTACATAGTTCGTTTACTCGTTCATGTTGCGAAACATCATCAGTATGATAAGCTGCATCAACAATTGCGACTTTTATATCAGCGCGCAAATTCTCAGGTAAATTAGCTCGTAGTATGTTAGACTCTGCTGAGTAATCGCCAGAATAAAATACATATGTATGACTCATGTCCACTAAAAACCAAACAGCCCCCAATACATGCCCACTATACCCCCATTGAAAACGCAATGTAGGTGTAATCTGTATCCATTCATTCGGATTACTAATTTCATCAATATATACATAATTTAAATCTTTAACATTTTGGTCGTTATAAGGTACATTCCATCCTTGCGTCAAATTATAGTTTCTCCATTTTTCATAATAAACGGGAAGTTGCTCCTTCGTATAACGAGTCGTCCAAATTTTTTTCTTATATCCATACTTCGCTAATAAAGGTAAGCCCATCGTATGATCTTCATGAATATGTGATAAAAATACTGCATCTAAAAACGGTACAACTTCCCTCTCTATTTTTGGATAACTATCCTCATATGATCGATTAATACCACAATCAAATACTATTTTCGTCTCTTTATTTTTTACGAAGTAGCAAGAACGACCGTATTCTCCCGCTCCTCCCCATACTTCTATCCTCATCATGCTACCCCTTTTCGTTTTTGCTCCATATGTTGCAGAAGTAATAAACATATTGTTGTAAGTCCAACTGAAACGACAGCCATTGCCATGCCAATAGATACTTCTCCTTGTTCAAATTGAGCAAAAATAAATGTTGCTGAAGTTTCTACTGATGGAGGCAGTACGAGAAGGGATGCTACTAACTCTCTTATCGAGATTGTAAATGTCATCGCCCACCCAGCAAGAACTCCCGGGATAATAAGAGGTAATATTATTTTTCTAAAAATATAAATATAATTTCCAGAAAAAATACTTCCTGCCTGTACTAGAGAATCATCAATTTGCACGAGCGATGCTTTTACATATTGCACCGTATAAGGTAAAAAAAGAACAACGTACGTTACGATAACCATGACTGGCGTATTGTAAATTGACATGGGCATATAGGGTGAATTCCAAAATAAAATAAGCCCTACAACCATCACGATTCCTGGTACCATATTCGGTAACATACCGCACATATCAAGCCATTTTTCAGAAGAGTTTTTCCCCTTTCGAATCATAAGCGCCAAAAACACTCCAATAGTAGCAGCAATAATCGCTGTTATAAGTGAAAAAAGAAAACTGTTCCATAAAGCCTCTAATCCTGGAGATCCAATTGTAAACAATGCTTCATAATGGCTCGTTGTAAAGTTGTTTATATGTAAGCCACCGCCTCTTAATTTTGATAATGAAGCAATCATTATAGAAAAATACGGGATTCCAATTGATACGATTAATAAACCAATTACATAGCCCCATGCTACAATGCGTGTAAATATAGACAAAGTATACCTTTTAGACTTCACACCTTTTCCACTAACCATTGCATATGAATACTTTCGATTCAATACATTTTGCATATACCAAATGAGCATACACGCACTAAGTAATAAAGAAGATAATGCTGTTGCACTACTAAAATCAATCGGCCAACTCGAAATAAATTTATGAATCTCTGATGTTAACACATGAAATCCTATTCTTCGTCCGAATGTAGCCGGTGTTCCAAATTCAGCGATCGTCTTTACGAAAATGAGTAAAGCACCCATTACATAACTTGATACTAATAGCGGCAATATTATTTTTCGTAAACGATAGAAAAAGTTTCCACCATGAACTGCTGCCGCTTCTTCTTTACTACTTCCAATTTGAAGTAACGTGTTTTTCAACATGAAGTAAAGAAATGGGAATAAATGCAGACTCATAATTAAAACCATACCACCTAAACTAAAAAACGAAGATGAAATCGTCTTTAGCATCGGAAAAAACTGTTCGAAATAGCCGTTCGGTTGCATGAACAAAATCCAGCCCATCGATCCAATATACGGCGGAGTCATAAATGGAATCATAAAAATAATATCCAATTTACTATACTTTCCAACATCTGTTTTGCTCATAATGAACGCCAATGGAAATGCAAATACGGTTGCTCCTATTACTACGAGTACACCTAGAAGCATCGAGTTTAGAAAAATCCCAGCTAATCCACCACTCTGCATCACTTCAAAAGGCTTTAAAAAATTCCAACTACTATTTTCATATACGCTAGAAAATAAAATGAGGAAAAGCGGAATGACGATTAACATCGCCACAAGTAATAACGCTACCGTCATTCCAACTTGTCTTACTGATACGAATCGATTTACCATGTAATCACCATCTTATTGAAATACTTTCTTAAATTGTTTTCCTATTTCATCTTGTTCTTTCTCAACTGTTTTCCAATCAATATTTAATACCGGAATCTCTTCTACATTCGGTCTATTTTCTGCTTTTATATCTGTTCTGCCTGGTAATAAATACGCTTTAGCAACTTGTTTTTGCACATCATCTGATAATAAATAATCAATAAACTCTTTTGCACCTTCTACATTTTTACTATCCTTCATAATACCTGCTGCACGTGGACTAATAACTGTTCCGCTTTTTGGATACACAATATCAACCGGTTCACCCTTTGCTTTTGCACTGTACGTCATATAATCAACACCAGCAGCAATGACCATGTCTTTCGCACCTGTTACTACTGGATCTAACGCTTCTTGGTTTGCCCCTGCTACTGTAACTTCATTTTTCTTAAGCTGTTCAAATAAATTCCAACCATCTTTTCCATTCTTTTTCACATATCCTGTTACAAAGTCTAAAGCTGAACCTGAAAGTGCTGGATCTGGAAGATTCACTTTTCCTTTCCATTCCGCTTTCGTTATATCACTCCAATCTTCCGGCGCTGTCTTCACATTTTTTGTGTTATACACAATTCCTAACGCTGAAGCACTATATCCGAAATAATTTCCTTTATCGTCCGACCATTCAGAACGAAGCTTATCAGCTTGTTTCGCTTCTTTATAAGCTAACGTTTGCCCATCCTTTTTTAATCCTTCCATCGCTGGTAATGATGCAAGTACGACTACATCAACGACTGGATTTTTCTTTTCAGCTTCCATTCTCGCTAAAATCTTACCTGTTGTTCCTTGAAACATTTCTACTTTTATACCTGTTTTCTTTTCAAAGTCCTTTTGAATCTTTTCTGCTAATCCTTTTGGTCCTGCACTATATACAACAATTTTCTTTTCATTCGTATTTTTACTTTTTGCATCTGCATTACCTGTCTTTGAACTACACCCTGTTACTACAGCAGAAAATAATAACGTACATACAAATAAAGACTTAAGCGAACTGAATCTCTTCATACGATTCTCCCCCTATATGATGAATACATTTTTTTGGCACATATAACGATACTGGTTTACCGATGCTTAATTTACTATTGTGATAAACTGTCCATATTCCAAGTGCACCCATGTTTACTTTCATTTCATACCGTTCTCCTACATATGTAACGTGCTGAATTTCACCTGTATACATTTCGCAAACTTCATTTTTCGTCCAGCTCACATGCTCTGGACGAATCATTTGTTTACCCTCTACAAGCCAATTTGCCTTACCAACAAATTTTGCAACAAATTCATGAGATGGCTTCACATAAATGTCTTCTGGTGTTCCTTTTTGTAATACTTCTCCTTGTTTCATGACAATAATTTGATCTGACATTGACATTGCTTCTGTTTGATCGTGCGTGACATACAATGCCGTTAAACCAATTGAATGAACGATGTCCATAAGCTCTAATCGCATTTCTTCTCGCAAAATTGCATCGAGTGCACTCAGCGGTTCATCAAACAAAATAAAATGCGGTTTTGTTACAATTGCTCGAGCAAATGCGACACGTTGCTGCTGTCCACCAGAGAGTTCATGCGGATATCTTTTCTCCATCCCTTGCAAGCGAACTCTCTTTATTGCATCTTCTACTTTTTCCCGCAATTGATTCGTTTGCTTTGTAGCTCTTAAACCAAATGCAACATTTTCAAACACTGTCATATGCGGCCATAAAGCAAAATCTTGAAATACCATACCGATATTACGTTCATGAGGAGATGTTTTTATTTTTTTTGCACCAGAATACATGCACTTATCCCCAAAATATATTTCACCTTTATCTGGCTCTTCAAGTCCTGCAATCATTCTAAGTAAAGTCGTTTTCCCGCATCCCGAAGGTCCTAAAAGTGTGGTGAATTCGCCTTGTTTCATAACAATTTGTAATGGTTTCAACGCCTGTGTTTTTCCAAAGTTCTTTTCTAATCCATGAATTTTAATATCCATCGTATCACCTCTCTCCCCTTACTCTTAACCTGCTTTCATTCTATATGGAAGATTTATACTGAATGTTAATGTACTGTAAAGATTAAATTAAAAAACTTCTAATAAACTATTTATTTCTATAGATTTTTTCTATAGTTAGAAGAAAAAGGAGCAACTTGCCATGAATCTCTTAAAATTAGAAATTGTAGTGCTTATTAAGAAATATAAAAAACTTACACTTGTTGCAGAAAAACTTGGTGTTAAACAACCTACTATTACATTCCATATAAAAAGCTTAGAAGAGGAACTTGGTGTACCTTTATTTGAGTTACGATCCGGGAGATATTTCTTAACAGAGGCTGGTGAGGCATTGCATCATTATGCTTGTAAAATAGATGCACTTATGAAAGAAGCTAGGCGGGTCACGCAAGAGTTTAAAGATTTTCATAAAGGTGCTATAACAATTGGCGCTAGTTATGTACCAGCGACTTATCTTTTACCAGAAATGATTCACCAATTTCAATGCGAATTTCCAAATATAAAAATAACACTCATGGTAAAAACAGCTCCTGAAATTAGAACGATGCTACAAAATCATGAAATTGACCTCGGGGTAATTTCTGCAGCACCGTTTGATGAATCCCTTTTAAAACAGACGAATGTAATGCCTGATACACTTGTTCTTGCTTTCTCCAAAGAACATCATTTTTCAAAAAAAGAAAATGTATCACTACAAGATATCGAGAGGGAACGTATATTATTGCATCGTAATCCATCTACAACGAGAGATTTACTTACACAATGGACGTTAGCACATAACATTACGTTCCAATCTGAAATTGAATTAGATTCATTAGAAACGATGAAACAAATTTTAAAATACGGTAATGGAATTGCTTTTATTTCTAAACTCGCTATCGAACAAGAAATACAACGACATGAACTATGCTACATACCTATCCCTGGATTTGAATTTCAACGTAACATTTATACGATTCATCATGAGGACAGATGGAATTCTAAAATTATTTCTTTTTTACTACATAGCATCACTTCTTATGCCGCAAAAAATTAAAAGGCTGTCGTTATGCACGACAGCCTTTCAAACTATAACTCTATTTATTTTTCTTCGCTTCAACTTTTGCCTGCGCCTCTTCAGCCTTATCTAATGCTTCTGAAACTTTCTTCTCTTTTTCTTTCACGTCATCTATACTATCGACCGCTTTAATGAGTTTATCGATTCCTTCTTCTTCTACTTTTCTCCGCTTTGCCACTCTTTCATTTACTTTCTTTTCCACATCTTTTGCTTTTTGAAGCATATCCTCTGCATTTGATGTCACAGCTTTTTCAAGTGCATCGTCTTTTTTCTTTTGTAATACCTCATTTGCAATATCTTTCGTCTCTAAATACTTACCATCTTTTAATGATGTAGCTCCGCGCTCCAATAACTGAGCGACTTCTTTATATGCCTTCGCTTCATTTCCTGTTTTCTCTTTTTCCGCTTTTTCAAACCACATCGTTGCATCACTATATTTTTCATCTTTCAATGATTGCATACCTGTATCAATATACGTGCCATAATTACTACATCCAGCCATTACGGCTAACAGAAAAAGCATAACAAAACTTAATTTTTTCATGATGTTTTCTCCTTTTCTTTGTCTGCTCACTATACTGTAACATACATGAAAAAGAGTTTCAAAAACTAAAATACTAATTTGGTCATTTCCATGATGATAAGTCAAATTTTTATTATTTTCTTATTTTTAAGCAGACATATCTACTTGTTTTTTCGCCATATGTTGCTTTACTCCAACTAATACAACTAACAATAACCCCCCGCCTATCGTCATCATAACAATGCTAGTTGGCAACATATCTAATAATAATCCATATACAATCATACCGAGTGGTGCGATTGCAGTAGCAATTGTTTCAAGTAGGCCAAACACACGCCCTAAGTAGCTCGGATCTGTCGTTTTTTGCATATGTACTTGCATCGGAATATTTACAATCATAATTGCTATACCCGTTAACATCATAAAAGCAATATAGTAAATAAAACTTGCCCCTTTTGAAATGGTAACTACCAATGGGAAGACTGTACATAAACTTAAACCCGCAAACAAAAACAGCCCAGTATAAATAGAACGAAACGGATTATTCACTTCTTTACGCACCGATAAAGCAATCGCACCCATTAACATCCCGACTGCTAACATTCCCTCTACAGTACCGAGTTGCTTTGAAGATAGATGCAATGTATGGACGATAATATATGGAAGTGCTACGGTTAGCCCACACGCAAAAAAGTTTACCCACAATGCTATTTTCATTAAACCATATATTTCATGCTGTCGTTTTACATATGAAAATCCTTCTTTTATACTCGTCAAGAAACGCTCTTTACTCTCAGCCACTTCTTTTTTGTATAAATCAAATACAATAAATAATTGCAAAATAACTGCTAAAAAGAACGTAATACTATTTAACAAAAAGAACGACTTAATGGAAAAGAAACCAAATACAACTCCACCAATAATCGGCCCTAAAATATTTGATAAAGAAGCTGCCGTTTGATTTAAAGCACTCGCTTTTTGAATACGCCCCGCATCTACTAAATTAGGAATAGAAGAAGTTAATGCAACAGAATAAAAACTTGCACAAATTGATAATAATGCCGCTGAAATATAGATAAAAAGAAGTGACGGTCCAAATATAGTAGCAAGAATAAACATAATAAGCATCGTTAAACTACTTAATAAATCAGTGCCAATGACAAGCCATTTTCGATTCACACGATCAGCTACAGCACCTGCAATCGGACCACAGATCATCCTTGGTAGTGATCCGCAAACGAGCGTAATAGCAAACCCCATCCCTGAACCAGTTGTCTTTAATACGTATAACCCCATTGCGAATGTATAAATACCTGCCCCTAATAAAGACGTCATCTTTCCAATCATCATCAAAATAATATTTCTCGTTGCAACTTTCATTCTTGAATCATTTTCTCCTATACTTATATCTCCCATAATGACTTTCTCCCCTTAAAAGTTAAATTGTGTTAAACTTATTATATAATCAACTTTCCAATTTTTACAACAAAAAGTTAAATACAATTTAACTTTTTAATTATAAAGGAGCAATAATATGGCAACTCTCGGTGAAAAAATTAAAGCGTTACGTAAAGAAAAAAAACTTACACAAACAGAACTGGCAGGTTCGGAACTTACAAAAAGTATGCTTAGTCAAATTGAAAATGGAAAAGCTACCCCTTCCATGAAAACATTACAATACATCGCTGAAAAGCTTGAATGTGAAGCGAGTTTTTTATTAGAAGATGATGATGGAGAAATTGTGGAACTCATTACAAAAATGGAGCAACTCATAAAGAAAAACAAATGTGATGAAGTGTACGAGACTTTACTACCTATCGTTCAAAAAGAGCTCCCTTCTACTTTAAATACGGCTCGTATATACAAACAATTCGTAACTGCTGCGGTGATTATGAAAGATTACAACATTGAATCTTACGTAGAAAAAGCTGTTTCTATTTTCGAAAAATATAAGTTATACCGAGACAGTACGGAAACAAAATTAAAATTATCTTTTGCGATATTCACACGTAAAAAGTATGCAGAATGTTTACAACTTATATCTAATATTAGAAATGATTATGAAGAGAAACATTTAGAAATGGATCTTATTATACATATTGATTTATGTTTATATGAAGCCATCATATTACTGGCATGTGGCGATTATGAAAAATGTGAAGAAACGATATTAGAGACACTCACATTTTCAAAAAAACATCAAGTGTATTATAAAACAGATGTATTTTACCGGATTTTATCTTATCAAAAAGTCATTACAGTTGATAAAGAGCGTTATTTATATTACATAAAGAAATCTGAGCAATTTGCCATTTTTACAGAAGATACTCTATCCATTGCGATGACTAATATTTTAAAAGCCTATTACTACAACACGATTACTAATGAATATACAATCGCATTAAAACATCTAGAACAATATCGAGAAAAACTAAAAGATCAGCCCATTTTTCAAGACGACGGATTGTATTATCTTGAAAAAGGAAAATCTTTATACGGATTAAAACGTTACGAAGAAGCTTTAGAAGCATTACAACGTGGCATTATACCGGATTATATGAACCATCCATTGGATCAATCGTGGCTTACAACAGCAGGTGCATATCGTGCACTTTGTTACGTTAAACTGAATGATAAAAAAAGAGCTCTTGAAGAAGCAACAAAAGCAAATGAAATGATACAATCGTATCCGGATTCTATTTTCTCTTCATTTATTAAAGAAACATTACAAATAATACAAAAACTTTAAGAATGTCTCGAAATGGTATATTATTCCTCTTTTTTAGCAAAGATAATAATGATGGGAGGAATATAAATGAATATTCAACGTGCAAAAGAGCTTTCTGTTTCATCTGAACAAGCAAATGTCAGTTTTCAAGGCATGCCTGTTACAATTCAACACGTCGATGAAAACAACGAAACCGCCCGCATATATGAAGTTAAAAATCCAGACCGCGAATTAACGGTCCCCGTTAATAGCTTAGAGGAAATATAAAAAATGCCGCTTCGATTTTGAAGTGGCATTTTTCTTACTTTCATATAAATTCTCTATACCCCCTTGTTTTACAACAACTAAAAAAATAAGAATCTTCTACTTCTTTTCTTTTTTTAACCTGCTAAAATACAAACTATAAATGAATTATTCGCACTATATATTAAGGGGGAAAGATAATGAAATCTGCTTTAGAAAAAAACAATCATTATTATGCAGTTATATTCACTTCTCATTTATCAAATGATACGACAGATTATAGTACCGTTGCCGACAAAATGGAGGAACTTGCAAAGCAGCAACCTGGATTTTTAGGTGTAGAAAGTGCACGAAATCATTCGGGACTCGGAATCACAATTTCTTATTGGGAATCACTTGCGGCAATTGACAATTGGAAACAGAACGCCTTACATAAAGAAGCGAAAAAAAGAGGTCGTGAGCAATGGTATGAAAACTTCCACCTGCGTATCTGCCTTGTTGAAAAAGAATTTAAGTTTCATAGAGGTACATTGTAACGATGAAGAAAAAATTAGCTCTCGTTATTGTTCATGAAATATATGGTGTGAACGACCATATGCATCACGTTACCCAACACTTCACTTCATCTCATATAGATGTATTCTGTCCTAATCTTCTACAATCGCAACATGCATTTCATTATAGTGATGAAGAAAAAGCATATCAACATTTTGTAAATAATATTGGATTTGATGATGGAAAAGAACAAATTAAAGAATTCATCAATACTCTTTCAAGTAATTATACACATATTGGACTTATCGGATTTAGTGTTGGCGCTACCATCTCCTGGCTATGCAGTAACAATCCGAAAATAGATTTTATTATCGGCTGTTACGGTTCCCGTATACGTGACTATATTCATATAAAACCAACATGTGCTACCTTACTTATTTTCCCTGAAAAAGAAGCTAGTTTTTCAGTATCCTCTTTCATTCAATCGTTGCAGCAACAAAAAAATCCTTTATTAGAAATAAAACAACTACACGGTGAACATGGATTTCTAAATCCGTACACAGAAAAATATAACGAGCACTCTACAAAGCAAGCATACAATGTAATAGATGCATTTCTTGTAAAAAACACTTTTATAAAGGAGCTATAAATGACGCTTACATTATTCTTACTTATTTTCATATTCATTGCCTTTTTCTCAGCACTAACTATCATTATTGTAACTATAAAAAAGGGGGAGTTTTCCAACCGCCCCTACTTACAATCTATTATCGTTTTCGTTTTATTTTCCACAAATTGGATTTTATATGTAACATCTTTTTATTCGTTACTCCCAGAGAAAGTTAGCAAGTTTATATTCTTGCCGATTTGGTTTTCCCTTTGTATGTTAGGGCTTATCGTTTTCTGGCGCGAATGGAGAAATAATCGTGTGTTCTCGATATGTATCGGTTTTCTTTCCTTTATTAGTTTTTTATTTGGGTTATTGTTGTTACTTCTGTCGGGGATGTAATTGTTGTAAAGAGGATAACATACCTCTTTACAACAACTTTTTTCGTTCCATGGCGAAAGGGATTAGTAAATATAAAGCATAAGCAATAACCATCCAAATGGTAAATGATATAATTTGCTGTGAGGAGAATTGTGAGAATAGATTAGAAGAATTATATAAAATGTAAGTATCTAAAATTAAACCGATTGCTGTACCGCATATACCTAACTTAATAACTGCATATTTTGTAGTATCTAGTTTTTTGTATAACCACATTACAAAGTATAAAGCTATAGCCGTTCCTAATTCAAGAAACGTCAATTGTAGAAAAAATCTATTTGAAGTATATTCTAATAAAATGGAAGAACCAAAAATAATGAAAAATGCTGAAGCAAAAAACCAAACGCCAATCGAAAATAAAATGGTGAGCCAAAGTCTATTATCCACTGACATTACCTCCCTTTTGTAGCACTGTAAGCTTTTCCAAGAGCATATACAAATCACCATATACTTTGTCTGTAGAAAAAGATGGATTGAATAATGCTTGCAATGCCAATCCGTCAATTAATGCATTACATAAAACGCTCCATGTTTCCGTTGAAATTTGAGATGTCATTGTATCTCCTATTTTTTTATTTAACACGCCTTTTAATTTTTGATTTTCATAATGTAACAATCCACCAATTTTATCTTTCATCGCATCATTTTGTAATCCACTTGCTACTAATTGAAAGAACAAATGATGATACATTGAATCTTTCACACATCTACTTTCCGCGGACTTTAAAGCCTTCTCTAACTGTACATCCTTTCCTATTTGTTCCCACGATGCTTTACAAAACGATTCAGTTACTTCAAGTAATAATTGATCCTTCGTTTTAAAATGATAATATACGGTACCTTGTGTAACTTGAGCACTTTCTGCAACTGCTTTTAATGTCAACTTTTCCATCCCTTGCTCTGCAATAATTGCTTTTGCCGCTTCTAATAACTTCTTCTTATTAACAACATTCGGTTTTGCCACTTCTACGACCTCCTTTTAAGTTAGTTGTATAACTAACTTAAATTATACAGAAAACTCAGATAAAAGAAAAGGAAGAAAAGCCAACATTCAACTTTTCTTCCTTTTATCTTTACCTTTAGCTTTCACTGTCACTGATTCACAAGGTGTATAATATATTTGAGGTGTCGCCTTATCAACAAACATCATAAACGTAATAAAGCCGATAATAAAGAAAATAAACAACGTTAACAAAATTGCTCCTATCGTTAAAAGTATCATAACACCACCCCTATATTTTTCATGTTATTACACTTTTCGCTATTATATGAGCGTAATCCTTTTTAGAAAAAGAAACGTAACAAAATAATCACACTCACTCCCGTTAATACTGTACCTAATAAACTACGAGTATATATTGCAACAAGAAATGTCGGGATTGCTGCGATAAGGTAATCCCACTGTATCGTCTCATGCATAAATAGTACTTGTGCTAAAAGTGCTGCTAATATCGCAATTGGTATGTAATTTAGCCATTTTAAACCCCAGTCTGGAATTTGTAGTTTGCTAAATACGAGTAGAGGTAAAATACGTGGCACGAGTGTGACAGCTCCAGCTGCTAGTAAAAGTAATAGTACGTCTAATCTCATTTCCATTTTTCAATCACAACTCCAATCGTCGCAGCTAGTAATGTTGCGATAATAACCGCTATACTATCTGGCATAAATAAGTGTGAAACGTATGCGATCATAATCGCTACAATTGCAACAGTAAGATGAATTGCTAGTTTCGGTTTACTACTTATGAGCTGAAGTACAAATAATCCGATAAACATTGCTGGTAATGCATAATCCATCCCGTACGTATGTGGATCTGGTATCCACTCACCAAACAGCCCGCCAATAATAGTAGCAAGAATCCAATTTAAATATGCTGTTACATTTAAGCCCATCATCCACCTGTCGCCTACATATCCTTTTTGCGCTGCATGCTGCACTGCAACGCCGAACGTTTCATCTGTAATTTGAGAACCGATAAATACGTTTTTTAATAGCGGAAGTTTCGTAAAGTATGGTGCAAGCGCAGCACTCATTAGAAGGTGGCGTAAATTAACAAAAAAGACGGTGAAAATGATTGCTGAAGCAGGAGCACCGGCTGCATACATACCAGCTAATATAAATTGGGCAGAACCTGCATAAATTAAAGTGGACATAAATGCAATTTCAATGATGGAGAAACCTGCTGTTTTTGCAATTACACCAGCTGCTATACCGATGCTTAAATAACCAAATACAGTTGGTAAACAATCTTTTACTCCTTGCTGAAATGTATCATCGCTCTGCAAAGCTACATGTGCCTGAGCTTTACTCATTCGTATCATCCTCCATTCTTTCCATCGTTCTTTTTCCTGTTACGACATGAACTAAATCTATATTTTCACGCCACAACGTATCTAACTTATCAGCCCCAAATTCCTTCGTAATTTCTTCGACCATAATATCGTGCCGCACATACTCTGTAGCAACGAGAACTAAAGCTGGGTCATACGTTGTAACGGCCCATGAAGTGCTATCATTTGAGAAGTTCGCAATTAATACTTCCTCTCCATCACGAGCAATAACAGTTAAATGACCACCCATTCTCTTTTCAACAACGTGGGGCGTCATATAATTATGGTGAAACGTCGCGCCTATTTTTGTATTTGGAGCGCCAAATAAGATTGAAAATATATGTACACCTTCCTCTTCCTTTTGACGAATATATGGCTCAATTTCATGCACTTGATCTTCCCAAACAGAAATCCATAGCTCTTCCTTCGCCCTATTAATTATATTGCATATTTCTTTTACAACACGATCATTGGAGCGAATATGCGAAATTACATCTATTTGTCGCTCTTGTTCTAAACAATTTAATTTCCGGTCTAAAAATTCAAAGGACTTTTCAAAATCTTTTCGCATTCGATCCATTAACTCCGTAGCTGGTACTGGTACATATTTCACTGGTTCAGTAGGAACGATATGCACTGCTCCTTTATCCATCAATTTACCAAGCACTTCATAAATCATCGAACGAGGTACTCCTGTCTGTTTACTCACTTCATACCCAGTTACTGGGGAATGTTTTAGTAGTCCAATATAAGCTTTACATTCATACTGGGAAAAACCTAACTTTTGTAATTCCTTTATAATTTCATCCATCAGTACCCCTCACAATCTATATAACTCTCATTTCAAAACGATGTATGTACGTTAGTAGTTATTAGTATACCTACTAATATAAAAAAACAGAACTGTAAAGTCAATTGATAATTCTGAAATTTCATCCGAAAATAAAAAGCCTTCTAATTAAAAGGCTTTTTTTACATACTATTCCACTTATTTTAGCTGCAACGTATTTGATAGATTCTCCTCCAAATGCTCCCGTAAAGTAGAACCTGTATACTCTTCCGATACGATAAACTTAACTAAATCTATACAATTCAATCAAATTTATACAAATTAGTGCTTCATCGTGTTCTCGCAACCCCGAGGGGACGAGGGATATAACACTCCACACGAGGCAGTATCGTTACCTCCTATTATCAAGCATTTATTTTACCCATCTTGATAAATTTATCGAAGCATTTACATCCCTATCGTGATGGCTATTGCATGAAGCACAACACCACTCACGTATTTTTAAACTCCACTGTCCTTCTGGTTGAACTGAATGGTCGTATTTTACTCCGCAACATGAGCAAATCTTGCTTGAGGCGAACCATTTATCAGCTTTTACATACTCAATGCCATACTTCTCGCACTTGTATGATAAACATTGAAAGAAGAAGTTTAATTTTTGAAATGAAAATGCTTTCGATAGTTTTTTGTTTTTTAACAGGTTTGAGATAGATAAGTCTTCCACAACAATCCTCATTGGTTTGGTTTTCACCAATTTAGCTGTTGCTTGATGGATATGGTTATTTCGGATATTCATAATTTTCCTAGATAACCGCAGGTGCTCAGTTTTGGCTTTTTCATATCCGGCAGATTGAATTTTTACACCTTTTTTAAATCTCCTAGACATATCTCTTTGCGCTGACTTTTTCCTTTTCAAAAGTTTTTTAACCTTAGCATCTTTGTTTATATTTCGTTCTTTCGTACCATTAGAAGCTACAAACAGCTCTTTTAAACCAACATCCACACCAATCGACTCATTGGTTAGTTCTTGTGATGCAAAGTCTTCTTGGAACCCTACACTAATCCACCAGTGACGCCCATCAAAGGTAACTCTTGGATTTGATGGCTTTTTGTTTCTTGGTAGTTGTTGGCTTGTTTTCACTTCTCCAACGGACTGAATATGAACTACTTTCTTTCCTATAATCAGTCTTTCATAATTAGCATAAAATCCTTGGATTAAATCTTTTTTGGATTTATAAGAAGTGTGAGAACCATTTTTGTACTTTTTGAACGAATGTTTCCTCGCCTTATCAAAATCTTTTGAAGCCTGTTTGGGAACTTGTGCGTTGATGTCATTTAACCACTCATATCTCTTTCGCTTCTTGATCTTTGTAAATCGTTTCTGTAAAGCTAACTGTGAAACAGATTTTCCAAATAGCTTATAGTATCTATCACTCATTCTTTTACAATAGTTATAAGCGAATCTTGCAGCACCAGCATGGTTTCTAAGCACTTTTTCTTGTTCAGGCGTTGGAATCAGTCTGACTTTCTTCGCCAATATCATCAGAAGCGTACTCCACCAGCATTCTCCTAAGACTACTAGGATACAAACCTGTTAATTCCGATACTTGACTAACTCGTGAAAATTTCATTATTATTCTCACCTCATTGAATCCACCATAGCACATACGTTCTATATATTCAATGAAGTTTGATAGATTCAATAAAATTTATCTCGTTCAACTAAGGGCGCAATTCCTTAGCCAGTTCTCTTATGAACTTCTCATGTTTTCACATGAGCGCAGACTATATGTTTATCTCTTTAGAGATAGAGGATTTTCCACCACCATAGGCTTGTGGTGTACTCTCGTCAGTTATACGAAATAGTCGTTGAACGTTCATCTTATCCATTTTGACTTAGATGATTCGAGGCGGAAGACCCATTATTCTAATGTTTAGGATTTAACCTTGCACCATCTGATTGATTTTTTCTGCTTTCGCGACATTCACACTCGCTATTTCTAGCCACGTTGTAGTTCAATCAGCTTTAGGGATTGCCCGCAGTTAACCCTCACTACTAGCCAATCACTTGACTAGCAGGGCTTGCTGATATATTTAATTCACTTAGTTAAATAAACATTGCTATCATTATGAAATTCTATCTTCACAATAACGATGTTGATAATTATTATCATTTCATGATGTAACTGTAATAAAAGCAATAAAAAAAGACTTCCGCTAACGGAAGTCTCCTATCTCAATATTTCGTTCGCTTCTTTTTCATAAATTTTATCAAATGAAGTCATAACGCGTTGTGACGCTGAAATCATTTTTTGATCCGTCATAAGATCAGCCATCTCTTTCGTCATATCTACATTTGAATTTTCTAGCATATGATTTTTTACTGTCCCTACTCCGTTCGGTAAATCAGCAATGTTTCCTTCTGCTAGTGTAAAGCTTTTGTTCTCTCTTTGTACGAGACGATTATTCGCTTCTGCACCTACTGTTTTTGTTTGCAGGCGGGCAATATTATTTTGTGTTACTGCATCATATAACGTACCGTCTGCTTGTACAGCTACTTTTGCTCCTTCTGGAATACGAATACGTTCATTATTCTCTCCCATTACGAAAGCGCCTGAAGTTGTTTGCAGGTAACGATCACTATTTAATGTAAAACTACCGTCTCTCGTTAAAAACGTTTCATTATTTTTAGATGTAACGAAAAACGAAGCTGTGCCAGCAGTTCCATCATCTAAAAAGAAATCTGTATCACTATTTGTCATTTGTATATTTCCTTGTACTAAGTTCACATGCGTTGCGGCTGGTACTACAGCGTAATCAGTTGAACCGATATTTGTCACAGCCCCATCTCCGCGGCGATATGTGTCTTGTACATCAAATACTTTCGAAGTCATATTTTCTGCTTTAAATCCTGTCGTTTGAGCATTTGCAACGTTATTCGAATGAACATTAATACGCTGCATGTAATTCATCATACCCATAGAACCTATATAAAGACCGTTCATATTCGATTGAATAAGGCAAGTGCCTTATTCTTCACCTCTTTTCTATGATGTTTGCAACATTTGTTTCGCTAAATGTTCAGCTGTAGCGATATGTATATGTTGCTTCACGTCTTGTCCGTCTGTCATTAATACAATTGGAGCTGATGATACTGCTGGAATTTTCAATAATTCACCACTACTTGCTGTTTCATCAAATTTCGTAAATACGATACCATCAATATGAATATCTTTAAAATTTGTAATGATTTCAATCATGTCTTTACTTTTCATCGAAGCTGATAACGTTAAACAAATATAATCTGGCTCTACTTGTCCCATCGTTTCAATCATTTCTTCTACTGTTTCTGACGCACGATAATTTTTTCCGGCTGTATCAATTAAAATATAATCGACGCGCGCTTCTTCTTTAAAATACGTAAGCGCTCTTGTCATTGCAGCTTCATCACGTACAGCGATTACTTCAAATCCAATCGTCTTGACGTAATCTTGCAGTTGCTGTACTGTTCCAATGCGCGAATGATCTGTCGTAATAAAACCGACCGTTTTTTTCTTACCGTGAAACTGCCATGCCATTTTCGCAAGTGTCGTCGTTTTTCCAACTCCAGTTGGACCGATTAATGCAATTGTTTGCACTTCTTTTTCAAAAACGTTTTCCGTGTTGAAATGGGATCTCATATCTTCCAATATGTATCCGATCACTTCTTCTTCTGTAATCATCGTTGCATTCTCAAACTTCACTTTTAACTTCTCAGCATATGCATGAATGAAATATTGTTCTACATCGTTTTGCTCTAGCATGCGAATTACTTTTTGAATAATAAACGGTACAGATTCTTGGTTTTCTTTTTTTACAACCACTTCTTCTTTCTTGACCGGAACAACTTTTTTCACAGTTTTTTGCTTTTTTGTTACTTTCGCTACTTTCGTTTCTTCCGTCTGTTTCACAACGACGATACCTTTTTCAAACAGCTTTAATAGTTTCTCTTTCTTTCTTGTCCATTCTTCACTATTTCCTGTTTGCATCGCCGCATATGACATAGAAGTCGTCACGTTTTCTAAATTGTGCAGTACCGATTGAATTCCGTTCGCCTTCACAATTTGTTCTGAAGAATCATTGACAACATCCATTAGTTGTTCATGAAATTGAGCTGTGCCTTCATTCACTTCTTCCTGTTTATCCTCTGGAAAAGCAACTAGCATTTCATAATTCTTTTTCCAAAAAAACGGGATATTTCGTTTTACACTTTCATCGACAACGTAATAATAATCTGTACCATATTGGTCAAATAACTTTCGATACAATTCATTTTTCGAAGCTGCTTTTATTCGCATTAACGCTTCTTTCTTTTCTGTACTTTCCATTACTTCACCCCCTACTATTCAATATAGGCAATTTGATCTACAACAATTTCCGGTGCTAATTCGCTAATACAAAGTACTTGCGCTTCTACTTGATAACGCTCAAGAAGTCTTACAATCGCAAATCTGAAATCTTTTCTACGCGTTAATAATACTGGTTCTCTTCCCATTAAACGAGCTTGTTTAAAGACACGCTGTACTTGTTCAACAACACGTGTTTCTAAATCTAAATCCCAGTTTAATAAGTAACCTTGGTATGAATTATTTACAACATCCGCATCTAACTCTATTGAATCTGAGAAGAGCGCCGCATATATTTTACCGTCAGGATTTTTCGCATTTTCACAAATCACTTTTGAAATACATTCACGGACGAATGACGTTACACCGTCTACATGATTTTGATAAATTTCTTTTCCGTCAATAATACCTTCGATAATAGTTGGTAAATCACGAATAGAAATACCCTCTTTTAGCAATTGTTTAATAACATTTTGAACGAGTGATAAGTCGATTTCTTTCTTCTTAATCTCTTCTAATAAAACACCGTTATCATTTTCAAGCGAGTTAATTAAGTCTTTTACATGTTGACGCTGAATTAACTCATGAAGATTACGTCTAACGACAACATCTAAATGTGTAATTAATATGCTAAGTGGCTCTAATACTTGATAGCCTTTCATTTGTGCATCTTGTACCATATGCTCTAAAATCCAATATCCATCTTCACCGAAAATTGGATCTTTCGCTGGTTCTGCATCTAAATCGGCCATTACATTCGGTGTTTTCAATGCTAATAAATAACCTGATTTTAAAACACCTTCAGCTGCCTTCGCACCTTTAATACGAATAATGTAACGTCCGCGTGGTCTAAAACTCGTATTATCTTTAAAGTTAATGCCAGGAACGTTAATACCAAGGTCGGTAATAATCGACTTCCTCATAAGAACAACTTTATCACGAGCTGTTTCCCCGTTAATCTTCTGCTTTACAAGGGCTGCTAAATCTAAACCGAGTTCTACTATAATTGGATATTTATCTGTAAATACTCCGAATGAATCTTCCACTTGTTGCAGTTGCTCATCTTCGCCTTGAATCATTTCTAATTCTTTTTGAAGCTCGTCTTCTTTTTCTTTCTTTATTCGGTTTTTATTACGAATTCCTAAGAAAATAATTGTCCCACCAACAAGAGCAAACGGTAGAAATGGTAGCGGAGTGAAAATACCCATCGCAATAAATAAACCACCAAGCGCATATACAACAACTTCATGTGCTAATAACTCTTTAAAGATACCTTCAGTTACCGTATCCGCTGAACCATCAAATACACGTGTTACGATAATACCTGTTGAAATCGCAAGCATTAACGAACCGATTTGGTTTACGATTCCGTCACCGACAGTTAGCTGTGTATAGTGAATAGCTGCTTCAGCAAAACTCATGCCCTGCTGCATCATCCCGACAATTAAACCGAAAATAATGTTTACGAATAAAATGACAATCCCGAAAATAACGTCCCCTTTAATGAACTTTCCGGCACCATCCATCGCTCCGTAAAACTCTGTTTCCATATTTAATTTCTTTCGTTTTGCCTGTGCATCTTTTTCAGTAATAATACGCTGGTTTAAATCAGCATCGATCGACATTTGTTTCCCGGGTAAAGAATCAAGTGTAAAACGAGCTGCAACTTCAGCTGTACGAGATGCACCGTTTGCAACGATAAACTGGAATATGATTAATACTATGAAAATAACGATACCAATTAATAAGTTCCCGCCAATAACAAACTGACCGAACTCTTCAATAACATGCCCCGCATTTCCGTCTGTCAAAATCGCTCGCGTCGTCGATACGTTAATCGATACGCGGAAAATCCCGATTAATAACAGCATCGTCGGAAATGACTTTAATTCATCCCACTCGTTAATACTTGTTGCTCGCATATAAATAAGCACTGACATACTTAGTAAAAAAACGATAACGATATCAAGTATAAATGGTGGAAGTGGAATTAAGAGCGCCACTACGAATGACGCTGCTAAAAAGATAGAAAAATAGGTTCTTGCAGAATCTATCTTAAACACAAGAGATCTCCTCCAACCGCGCTATTATACTTCAAGTTCATTCGTTTGAATTAAATAGCGCATAACTTCAATTACAGCTACGTATAAATCTTCTGGAATCGTCTCATCTTCCTCGACTTGATAATATAAAGAACGAGCAAGCGGACGGTTTTCCACCATTGGTATTTCTTGTTCGCGGGCAAGCGTTCGTATGTATAATGCGAGCTCATCTTCCCCTTTTGCAACGACAATTGGCGCCGCATCAACCTGTTTATTGTACCGAAGTACGACCGAAATATGAGTCGGATTGTTTACAATAAACGTTGCACCATCCATCTTCTTCGCAATTGTCCCTTGCAAGATCGCATGCATAAAGTTTTTTCGCTTTCCCTTTACTTGCGGGTCCCCTTCATTATCTTTATGCTCTCTTTTTACTTCTTCTTTTTTCATCTTAATATCTTGTTCGTACTCCCATTTTTGATAAATAAAATCAATAATAGAAAGAACGATTAATATAATTAAAATAGCTAAAAAGATAAATTTAATTTGCCTAATAATTTCAGTAAGTGACGCAGTCCAGTTAAATCCAATCATACTAACGATTTTCTCTAAATTCTTTTTAAAGAGAACGTAAGCAACGTAGCCGATTAATCCCATATAAAATAGTGATTTCAAAATATCTACTAAACTTTTACGACTAAACAATCTCGTAAAATAGTTTTTGGGGTTAATACGCGACGCTTTCGGCTTAATAACTTTAGAAGAAAATAAGAAACCGACTTGAATCATATAATTAAATAAATGAAAAGCGTATACGAGTATTAATATCGGCGCGGATACTTTTAATAATAAAATCCCCATTAAATAAAAATACTCAGTTGAATCTGTATTTTTTCCAATTTGATCAAACAGCACCGCTACAGAGTTTGCAATCTCATATCCGAGCCAATCTCCGAAAAAGTAAACGACAACTGCTAATACAAGTATAGAAAATAAATTATTTAAATCTTTACTCCGGGCAATATTCCCTTCTTCACGCGATTTCTTACGCTTCTGCGGGGTGGCCTTTTCTGTTTTATTATCCTTTGCCATGCGCGTCCCCCTACTTCGTTAAGAAAAAATTAAATAGTTTCGTATATTCCTCAAGCAATACATCCGTCATATTTTTAAACACATAACCGAGCATTGGTACACTCATCGCAATAAACAAAATACCACATGTAATTTTAATAACATACGCATTCATAAAAACGTTTAATTGCGGAGCGTTTTTTGCGATTAAAATTAAAACAAAGTTAATGATAAATAAACTTCCCATAAGCGGAAGAGCAATTTCAACCGCTGATGTAATCGCAAATAATAACGTTGCGAGTAGACTATCTAAAAAACTAGTCGTCAGCAATTTTGAAATCGCCTCTGTATATTGAAACGACTTTAAAATCGTGGCAACGAAATAATTAATGCCGCCAAGTGAAATAAAAATAATGAGGAAAAATATATCAAAAATGGTTGATAGTAAAGTAGACTGTGCACCTGCATTTACATCAAACAAACTTGCCTGTGATAAACCGATGTCAAAGTCTAAAATATGTCCCGCCATTTTCGGAATGTTCCACAGCATTTCTACAATTTTTGAAAGTGATAATCCAATTACAATTTGCGTACCTGCATAAGCTGCTACGTCCCAAGTTGTCTTTATGTGAGAGACATCAACTTGATCGGCCACTGTTATGGAAAGAGCAAGTCCAAATGTAACCTTCGCCATTGCTGGAATAGATCGGCCTGAGAAAAATGGTAAAAAATATAAAAATGAAGTAATGCGGCAAAACGCAAAAAACGTCGCCGCCCATAATTCCATATTCATTTCAGTTCACCTATCTTAGTACGAACGCAATAGCGATGGGATTTTATCAAATAAATCTAAAATAAGCGTCGTTAACTCTTGAAACATCCACGGACCTAAAATGATAATAACGAGTACGATACTCGCCATTTTCGGTAAAAACGTCAGCGTTTGCTCTTGAATTTGCATCATCGCCATAATGACAGCGATGATAATAACGACAATCATACTTACGCCGGCAACCGGCATTAAAATCATAACCCCTTTATAAAAAAAGGTTTGAAAAATATCTATAATTGGTGACGTATTCATTTATATGACTCCTATCACATAGCATCAAACGCTTCAGGCGACTGTTTTAAACATAATGTCGACGATTTTTGTATATCCACCTAAATATACGAAAACGAGTATTTTAAACGGTAAACTTAAAATCATCGGCGGTACCATCATCATCCCGAGGTACATTAACAGTGTACTAATAATCAAATCTATAAATACAAACGCTAAATAAATGAACATCCCCGTTAACAATCCTTTTTGGATTTGCGTTAACGTAAAGGATGGTACGAGCGTAAATAAGGAAAGATCTTTCAAATCTTTCGGCAACTCTTCTCCGCGCACTTTCAGCATCATTTTTAAATCATGCTTATACGTATGCTTTGACATATACTCTTTCATAATCGGAGCTGTCGTCTCTGCAGCTTGACTTACTGTTATTTTCTCTTTCGTCATCGGATCCCACACATCGCTCTTTAGCTGCCCAAGTACAGGCTGCATCGTAAAGAGTGATAAAAATAATGCAAGTCCAACAAGCACTTGGTTTGGTGGTAAATTCATTACTCCAAGTCCTTGACGCGTAATCCCAAGAACGATCATAAAATAAGTAAAATGTGTAAATAATAGAACGATAGATGAAGATAATGACAAAAGTGTAACGAGCGCAAATAGCTGAACGCTTGAATTACTCGTAAACTCTTTTCCATTTTCGAAATTAATAAAACCGTTTTGGGCGGCATACGCTGGATTTACAAAAATAATTGAAAAAACGATAGAAAATACGAAAATAACGGCTAATACTGATAAATGTTTCTTTATTCTCATGATGGATCCTCTACTTTTTTCGTTTCACTCTTCACCGCGTCTTCTAGCGCTTGTTGAAACTGATTTCCTGTTCCTGTTAATTGCACGGATTGCACACCGTTATTACTAATAACAGTGAACACTTGCTTGCCGTCCACTTCAAATAAAAAGGCGCTCGTTTGATGATTTAAATAAACGCCGTCCTTCACTTGAATATGGCCATTTTCACCTTGTTTAAAAAACTGCTGTTTGCGCGTCTTTTTCGTCATATAATATGCACCGTAGCCGAGCGCGCCAAACAGTAAAACGACTTGAAATAAGGTCGTCATATACGACATATGACTCCTCCTCTACTCTTTATCTTGCATTTGACTTTGCGCTTTCATAAGCGCGGCTTGCTTCTTGTCAGCTTCAATTTCAGAAATGATAATACCGAACTTTTCGTCCATTACGATCGCTTCACCGATGCCGACTTTCATATTACTTAAATACACATCTACTTTATGTCCTAAGTTTTTCTCTACTTCCAGAACATCGCCCACTTTTAATTGCTTCACATCACCGAGCGTAATAGATGCCTTCCCAAGCTTTACACCAAGTTCAATAGAAATATCTGAAACAGTATCAATATGTGCCTTACCTGCTTCATTTCGCTTTCCTGCAAAATCTTCTAATCCCATTAATGATACAGGAGATACTTCATGCTTCATATGGATCCTCCTACTCTACAAAACTTTTAAATAAGAGCGCCTTACGCGTTCCATCTTTTCCAATAAAACAATTAAATTTATGCTTTCCATCTACATAACCGAGTAATTCATCCGAAACTTTCGTATGAAGCGGAATAATATCGCCTTCTTCAATTTGTTCAATCTCGCCCATTGTCATTTTTTGCTCACCAATTGCAACGTGAACAGGTTTGTACACTTGATTTACTTTCACTTCCACTTCAGACGTATACTTTTTACGTTTATCCGAAGAATGTTCGACAATATTTTCAGATGTTAACTTATCCATAATTTCTTCAACAGATAAGAATGGAATTCCGATGCGCACCGTCGTATCCCAAAACTCTGTTTTCATATTTACATTCAGTAATGAAATAATATCGCTTGCTGTCGTAATCTTTAATGCATTCGGGTCTGTCTCCGTCGTTACAAATTTTGGTTCAATCGCAACAACGCTTTCAAATGATTGCTCTAAATTTTTACAAAGGAGCATAAAAATATTATCCAGTGTTAAAAACTCAAATGCGGTAAGTGGTCTGCGCATCGTAAAGTTACGCTTACTATCTCCACCAAGCCAACATTCATGAATATAAATAACGAACGCTAAATCAATTTCAATGACAATTTCTCCAAGCTCTGGAAGGCCAAGATCAATAACGCAATATAAATAGTAATCTTTCGGCATTTTCTCCACATACTCACTCGTGAATGGAACTTGTTCAACCGTAGAAGGCTCTAACTCAATCGGAATACGCATACGCGCTGACAACGTCTGTGACGTCTGTTTACCAAATGTAGAGGCAATTGCTTGCAAGCTACGTAAATGCTCAACACCGAACTTCTCCGGTCTATTAAAATCATACTCTTGAAATTTCTCTTGCTTTCCTGCTTCTTGTGCGAAAGCTGGCATTTCCTCGCCTTCATTTACCGCCTTCAGCAGGGCATCAATTTGCTCTTGGCTTAATTTTTCGCCACTCATGACAATCCCCTTCCCTACCTTTTCAATTCAACGATTTCAACGTACATCTTCCCGTTTTTCGTCAAAATCTTTCCGGTTCCAATCTCTTCATTCTCAAGCATAAGACGCACCGTATTTTTCGTTGAATTTTCAAGACGATACAATGTACCTTTCGTAATATGAAGCAAATCTTCAATTTTCTTTTTCGTATTTCCGATTTCAAAATAAATTGTTAACGGAATATCATCTTGTAATTTCAAATCTAGCCAACTCCCATATCATGTTCACGAAAATTTCATGTTCTCTCTATATATGAAACTTCTTATTTTGAAACGTCGATATTTAATATTTTTTTAATATATCCTTGCGTTTCTTTAAATGGTGGTACGCCTCCGTACTTTCTCACATTACCAGGACCCGCATTATAAGATGCAAGCGCTAATACGAGATCGCCGTTATTTTTCTTCAAATAACCGCTTAACTCTTTCACACCGCCCTCAATACTTTCAGCTGGTGAAAATGGATTTTTTATACCCATCTCTTTCACATTCGCTGGCATAAGCTGCATAAGACCCATCGCACCTGCATGTGACACCGTTTTCGGATTAAAATCAGATTCTACTTCAATCATTTTTTGAATTAACGTTTTCGGAATTCCGTATGTACGACTTACACGATCTATAATATCCTCATACTTCCCTTCATTGGAAGAACGTATTTTTTGAATATTATACTTCTTCGTTAATCCCCACGTATCAACAGCCTCATTTTTCGTTTCTGGGAAACGTCGTTCAAACTCTTTTTGTGCGACTTGTACTTCATCTACGCTCTTCGTTTCAGCCTTTTCTTCAGGCTTACTCGCTTCCTCTACTTTATTAATAGATTCTTTCGGTTTATTTACGACCGTTTCTATTTTCGTAGATTGTACCGGCTGACTCATATCCTCTACATTTGCCGGCTGCGTAGTACCCCTCGTCTCCTTCGCAGGTTCACTCTGCAACTTCTCTTGAAAACGACTACTAACGAATGCTTGTGGACTACTTAGCTTTTGCTGAATTTGTCCTTTCTTATATGCAAGCACTTCTTTTACTATATTTCCAACTATCATAATATCACCTTTTCGGTAAACAAAGATAATCTAATATTAGAGTTTTTTTTAAAAGTTTGCAATAATCCTTTTGATAATATTGTAATAAAAAAATGAACAAATAGGAAATTATCATTTTTTTATATTCATTAATTACAATTATTCGTTGACACGATATATACCAAGGATTACAATTAATCTCGAAATTGATTTTTTTGCATATTTATGTTTAACAATTAACAGAAAAATCAATATAAAAAAATGGGGGTTCTTAACATGAGAATTAATACAAACATTAACAGCATGCGTACGCAAGAATACATGCGACAAAACCAAGACAAAATGAATACTGCGATGAATCGTTTATCTAGCGGTAAATCTATTAACAGTGCGGCTGACGATGCTGCTGGTTTAGCTATCGCTACTCGTATGCGTGCGAAAGAAGGCGGATTAAACGTTGGGGCGCGTAACACACAAGACGCTATGTCTGCTTTACGTACTGGTGACTCAGCATTAGGCTCAATTTCTAACATCTTACTTCG
>NZ_JASHJA010000017.1:0-79216 GCF_030733445.1 Bacillus sp. MMSF_3353 | reverse complement strand
TTACCACCAGAACCGTTACCACCAGAACCGTTACCACCAGAACCGCTACCACCAGAACCGCTGCCGCCAGAACCATTGCCACCAGAACCGTTACCACCGGAACCGTTGTCGCCAGAACCATTGCCACCCGAGCCATTGCCGCCAGAACCGCTGCCGCCAGAGTCATTGCCACCCGAGCCGTTGCCACCCGAGTCATTGCCGCCAGAACCACTATCGTCCTGAGAACCATTGTTTCCTGGTGGTTTATTATTATCTTTTGAGTTGCCTTCTGCTAAATGATCGTTATTTTGTACAATCGCATTTGTTACTGGAGAGAAGTTGTCTGTTGCTGAATTACCGATATTTAAACCACTAAAAAAAGATAAAGAAAGAGTTGATGCTAAAATGAAGATTTTTGTCATTGATTTCCTCCTGAAAATTAATATTCCATCTAAAATACATCCCTTTGTAATATTTCATAGGAAAAAGAGTTTTATGCAAAAAAAACTATATATAGAAAAAGGTGGTGTATTTCTGAAGAGAGAAAAGAGTTAGTGTAAATTCTTTATAATAGTAGAGTGGTGGGAATTTTACACTCATTACAGTAGAGGAAGTGACAGCAGATGAAAGAATATATTGCATTTGATATTGGTGGTACGCAAATTAAATATGGGATTGTTTCAGAAACAGGGACGGTATTAAAGCATAAAACAGTTTCAACAGAAATTCATTTGGGCGGGGAACAAATCATTCAAAAACTTATTCTTCTATCCAAAAAATTAATGAATGAGCATACGATTTCGGGAATTGGTATTAGTACTGCGGGAATTGTTAATATTCATAAAGGGGTTGTAACGGGAGGGGTGGAGCATATTCCGAACTACGCGACTATTCCTATTATTGATAGATTGCAAAGGGTATTACAAGTTCCTGTGTCCATTGAAAATGATGTGAATTGTGCAGCTTTGGGAGAGAAATGGAAAGGTATTGGAAACCGAAAAAGAAATTTTATTATGCTTACTCTTGGAACTGGTATTGGAGGAGCAATTTTTATAGATGGAGATTTATATAGAGGGCATTCGTTTAGTGCTGGCGAATGGGGAAATATGTTGATAGAAGGAAGGCCGTTTGAAGAGGTCGCTTCCATTTCAGGGTTAATTTGTCTTGTGCGAAAATATAAAGGTGAAAGTGATTGGAATGGAAAAACGATTTTCGAACTGTATGATAAAGGAGATAGAGAAGTTACGCAAGCAGTTGAGGTTTTCTTTAAACATTTAGCGATTGGAATTAGTAACCTTGCTTATATTTTTAATCCAGAAATGATTGTTATAGGTGGAGGAATTACTGATAGGGGAAAGCAGTTCTTAAAAGAAGTAAAAGGAGAGGTAGAAAAATATTTAAATAAAGAGATTTATAATAATTGTGAGATTGAACTTGCACAAAACGGAAATTGCGCAGGAATGGTTGGTGCTATTTACCACTTCTTACATTAGCATAAATAAGTTATATGAATGTTTTCATATAACTGAGAATTTATCCTTTTTATCACTAGGTAAATAATGCTACAATATAAGGGGAGAATACAATATTTTCCGATTTGGAAAATGCTTTGTAGAAAGGAAGAAACTTCATGCCTATTATTTTAGAAAAAGGTCAAAAGATCGATTTAACGAAAGGACAACCAAAAGTAGCAAAACTACAGGTTGGCTTAGGCTGGGATCCAATTGGACAATCAGGTGGGTTTCTGTCTTCATTATTTGGAAGTAAACCAAATGTAGATTGTGATGCATCTGTTGTTATGTTAGAAGGGGATCGCTTTTTAAACAAAAACGATTTAGTTTACTTCGGAAACAAACTTTCTACTTGTGGTAGTATTATTCATTCAGGAGATAATTTAACAGGTGAAGGCGCTGGTGACGACGAAACAATTTTCGTAGAATTACATAAAGTTCCAAGCCGTATTAATCGTTTAGTATTCGTTGTAAATATTTATGACTGTGTAAATCGTCGTCAAGATTTCGGGATGATTCGTAATGCATATATTCGTATTCAAAACCCGCAAACTGGTGAAGAATTAGCACGCTATAATTTATCGGATAATTATGCTGGCAAAACGACTCTAATTGCAGGTGAAATGTATCGCCACGGAAGTGAATGGAAGTTTTCAGCTGTTGGAGAAGGCACACAAGATAAAAACTTAAGTGAGATTGTATCACGTTATTAATAAAATAAACCGAGGAGGAATTGAATATGGCATCAATTTCATTGAAAAAAGGACAAAAGGTAGACTTAACAAAAACAAATCCAGGTCTTTCAAAAGTTCTTGTAGGACTTGGTTGGGATACGAATCGTTATGACGGACAAAACGATTTCGATTTAGATGTTAGTATTTTCTTAGTAGGTGCTAACGGTAAAGTTTCAGGTGCAGAGGATTTCGTCTTCTATAATAATCCAAAAGGTGCGAATGGTGCTGTCGAGCATTTAGGAGATAACCGAACTGGTGAAGGTGAAGGCGATGACGAATCGATTAAAGTAGATTTAAAAAATGTACCTGCACATATCGAACGTATTTGTTTCTCAATCACAATTTACGATGGAGAAGGTCGTAGCCAAAACTTCGGACAAGTTTCTAACTCTTTCGTACGTATTTTAGATGAAGAAAAGAATGCAGAGTTAATTCGTTACGATTTAGGAGAAGATTTCTCTATTGAAACAGCTGTTGTAGTAGGGGAATTATACCGTCATGCAGGTGACTGGAAGTTCAATGCAATCGGAAGTGGGTTCCAGGGCGGATTAGCATCTCTATGTAATAATTTCGGTTTAGATGTAGAGTAATAGATTTTATATATCCATCGGTGAAACAGGTGTTTACTGATGGATATATTTTTAAAGATATAAAATATAGAGGTGAATATAAATGGTTATTCAATTGCAAAAAGGACAGAAGATTGATTTAGGTAAGACAAGCCCTGGCTTAACAAAAGCAGTAATTGGTCTTGGATGGGATATTAAATCTTATGACGGTGGATCAGATTTCGATTTAGATGCATCAGCATTCCTATTAGATGCGAACGGAAAATGTACGAAGGAAACCGATTTTATTTTCTATAATAATTTACAGTCTCCTTGTGGATCTGTTCTGCATACAGGGGATAACCGGACAGGTGAAGGTGAAGGCGATGATGAACAACTTGTTGTGGACTTAAAGAAAGTTCCGGCAGATGTGCACAAAATTGCTATTACAGTTACAATTTATGATGGAGAAGGCCGTAATCAAAACTTTGGACAAGTTGGAAACGCATTCGTTCGTTTAGCGAATGAAGAAACTAGTGAAGAAGTTCTTCGTTTTGATTTAGGGGAAGATTTCTCCATTGAAACAGCAGTTGTCTTTTGTGAATTATACCGTCATAATGGACAGTGGAAGTTTAATGCAGTAGGAAGCGGTTTCCAAGGTGGCTTAGGTGCGCTTGTAAGAGCGTATGGCTTGGATGCATAAGAAGGGAAACGATATTCGTTTCCTTTTTTTGACCTTTCTATAAATCTAGCAAAGAATAGGGGATAAAGGTAAGATGAGTATTTTGCAAGGGATCCTTGATACGTATGCTCAGTTTTTCGACTTGGACATGTGGATTAAAGTGTTGCAAGATCCAGTATCTTGGGGATTAATAGGTACACTTGTTGTACTTGAAGGTTTGTTATCTGCTGATAATGCACTTGTATTAGCAGTAATGGTAAAACACCTTCCGGAAGAAAAACGTAAAAAGGCATTATTCTATGGACTTATTGGAGCTTATGTATTCCGATTTATTGCGATTGGAATTGGAATGTTCTTAATTAAATTAGCTTGGGTAAAAGTGTTAGGTGCACTTTACTTAGCTTGGCTTTCAATTAAATACTTCATTGATAAAAGAAAAGGTAATGCAGAAGAAGAGGAAGCTCATGGTATGAACCAAAACAGTATTCTCTTCAGAATGTTTGGCGTCTTCTGGGGAACAGTTGCGATGGTTGAATTAATGGATATCGCGTTCTCTGTAGATAGTGTACTTGCTGCATTTGGTGTATCAAATGAAGTTTGGATTCTATTATTAGGTGGAATGCTCGGTATTTTAATGATGCGTGGTATCGCTGGTGTATTCTTAAAATTGTTAGAGCGTATTCCAGAACTTGAAACGACAGCATATATTTTAATCTTAATTATTGCAGCAAAAATGTTACTGTCTGTTATTCATATTGAAATAAGTCATATGCTATTCTTTATCATTTTAGTTGTAGCATTTGGAGCAACGTTTATACTTCACTACATGAAGAATTCTGGACAAGCTAAAGAAGAAGTTGCAGCTACTAAAAATAATCATAAATAATTGAAATGGGTTTGCTCGTTATGCGAGCGCCCATTTTTTATAACTAAAAATAGTTTATAATAGAAGAGAGACTTTATAAAAAAAGTAAATGTTTTTGGAGGTGAACTGTTGTGTTTTCACGTTTTACACTTCAACCATGTGCATTAAAAGACGAATCAGATTTAAAGCAATTTGAAGCGCTTTTAGAAAAACGCCCACAATATGAACTGACAGAGAATGAGATGAAGTTTAGTTATATAGCAACTCGTATTCTTGGTGTTCCTAATGATGTAGATGAATATTTCAATGAGCTATTTGATTATAGCGAAGTGAAAGGGATCGTGGTTTTGCATGAACAAAATTTAAATAAGGTGATTGATCCCGAAAAACTGCGCCATATTCAAGAGGTTTTTACATTACATCAAGAAGCACCGAATGGCCTTACAGTAAATAGGCTTGTCGCCCATCTGTCTGGAAAACAACTATTACCACAAGTAGACAATCCTGACTTACAGCATTATATACATACGACGTTTATTTCTGTATTGAAATTGTATGAAAAACAACATAACCAATCATTAAAAACAGAAGGGTTCCGTCGTTTCTTAATCGATATGATTAAGTTAAGTGACAATTACGTAGCGAAGTGGTTCTCTACGATTAATTATAAGAAACAAATGCCGCGCATTATTTGGTACGGTGATGCACAGGAAAGCCGTATATATTTCTTATACTTTCTTATTATGCTCGGTTGCGATGTACTTTATTATCACCCAGAAGGAAAAGATGGATTTGAGAATGTTGATGAGGAAGGAAGAAGTTTTGTTGTGTCTCATCCAGGTCGCATTTCTCTTGAGCCATTTCCAGATCGCCGCCGTGAGCGAGTTGCGACAGTAGCGTATCAGGCTTCAAAAGAAATTGAACAAGTACTTCACCACGATAACTCACTGCTGTACAAGCCATGGCAATTTCGTTCCTATACGCCTGTAGCTCGTACGCTCAAAACAACGTATGATGAACTCTTTTTAATTACGAAAGAAAAGGCATTTGTGCGTCCAACATTCTTTGTTGAAAATAAACACATTTATATCCCTTCTTTATTTGCGAAAATATCAGGTGTCTCAAAAAATGATAAAGAATATTTTCAGCGATTAAAGGCTATTACATCATTTGATAACAGTTTATTAATTAATACATTTCCGTTTACGAAAGAACAAAAAGCGAATTTCCAATATCATTACCGAGATGCGTTAGACCGCGGGGGGAAATTACACCCTGATTTAATTATGAACAGTCATTGGTGGCCACATAAACGTTTGCCAGAAGGATTGCAACATGGTATTGCAGAGGCGATCATCCATACGTGCGAAAGTGAAATGTGTAAACCCATTGCGAAAGAGACGAAACAAGATGTAGCACTGTATGTTTTCGCACAGCTTTCTCAAATACCGCCGAACATTTTAGAGCAACTTGAGAAATTTGATTACTCGCAAGAAGTACCGAAAATTGTTATATTTAATAATGAGAAGAGCGGAGAATTAAGCCGTTCAGATGCTGTTTTATTACTATTTTTAAATCAAATTGGAGTAGATGTATTCCATTTCAATCCAACGGGAAGAAACGATATCGAACCGTATATTGAAGCAGGAGCATTTGATTCCCATTGGCTTGAAGAAGTTAATTTCGATCTTGAGTTTCATGGTTCATCAGCCTATAAAAATTTATCACAAACAATAAAAGGACTATTTCGTCCATTTTTATAAGGAAAGGGAGAATACCATATGAATAACCCAGTCATACTAGATTCGAAAACAGAATTAAATGAGCAAACGGCACAAGATGTTCGTTTACAACTTAGACAAGATGCAGAAGTACAACGTATTTATAATGCAGTAGATATTAAAGATCAGTTAGAATTAATCGAGCTTGGAAAAGAACCATCTATGGAAATTTCACGTTTCGCTGATCAAATTTTACATACAATGTCTTTATCAAAAATAGAAGACTCTGGAGAATTATTAAAACAGCTTGGTAAAATTATGGACAGATTCGATAGCAAAGACTTTGCGGAAGAGAAAAGCGGTTTCTTCTCACGTATGTTCAAAAAAGCTGATAAAATGATTGAACAGATCTTTAGTAAGTACCAAACAATGGGTCGCGAAATGGATAAAGTATACGTAGAAATTACAAAGTATCAAGATGAAATGAAAAAATCAATCGGTACGTTAGATGGTTTATATGAGCAAAATTTGAAATATTATTTAGACTTAGAAAAGTATGTAGTAGCAGGGGAAATGTTATTAGAGCGTTTAAATACAGAGTTGGTTCCAATGTACGAAGAGCGTGTGCGTAACAATGACCAATTAGCAGGTATTGAATTAGAATCACTGAAAAACTCTGTTGAAATTTTAGAGCAGCGTATTGATGATTTAGAAAAAGCACGTATGGTTGCGCTACTTACAGCACCACAAATTCGTATGGTTCAACGTGGTAATAATAAATTAATTGGTAAAATCAATACAGCATTTATTACAACGATTCCTATCTTTAAAAATGGTATTATTCAAGCGGTAAATGCGAAACGTCAAAAGCTTGTTGCAGATTCTATGGCTGAACTTGATCGCCGCACAAATGAATTACTTAAGAAAAATGCACAAAATATCGCAACGCAAAGTGTGGAAGTAGCGAGATTATCAGGTTCTTCTAGTATTAAGATGGAAACACTTGAGGAAACTTGGAACATTATTTCAAGAGGTATGCAAGAAACGCAACAAATTGAAGAACAAAATAAACGTGAGCGTGAAGAAAGCCGCAAACGTATGGCTACATTAACTGAGAACATAAAAAAAGAATTACAAGGGTAAAGTGAAACTTTAATCAGCGGGGACATCTCCCACAAATAGTGAAATAAATGAAAAGGCAATGAGGAATAATCCTCATTGCCTTTTAGTTTCTCTTTACTAATTTAATGATCTCATTCAAAACAAGTGGAATGATACTTAAGAAGAGAACAAATCCCCAATCTCGCATCGTTAATGCATGTACACCGAATATATTTGCAAGAGGTGGGATGGAGATAATACACACTTGCATAAGAACACCGATAAGAAGGGAGAAGACTAAATATTTATTTGTAAAGATCCCAATTGAAAAAATGGATTTCGTTCTTGAACGCAAGTTAAATGAATGAACGAGCTGAGAAAAACTAAGAACGACAAATGCCATTGTTTGAGCGTGTAATAGAGCATCTTCATCAATTTTCTCTGGGAAAAGAGGAAATAAATTTGTATCTCCGGTATAGAATTTTGCCCCGATGATAAAGGCTGTTAGCGTTAAAAGTCCAATGACAACTCCATTGAAAATAAGAAAAGGAACGCTACCACTAAATAAGCTTTCTTTCGCATGTCGTGGTTTTTCCTTCATCACATCTGGATCTTCAGGGTCAACCCCAAGTGATAATGCAGGCAGTGTATCTGTAATCAAATTGACCCACAAAATGTGAATAGGTCGTAGTGGTGTTGCCCAACCGAGTAAAATAGCTAAAAATAAAGCGATAATTTCTCCAAAGTTACAAGAGAGTAGAAAGAGAATTGATTTTTTTATGTTACGATAAATATTTCTACCTTCCTCAACAGCTTTCACTATAGATGAGAAATTATCATCTGTTAATACTACATCCGCTGCCCCTTTTGCAACGTCTGTTCCTGTAATGCCCATCGCTACGCCAACATCAGCCTGCTTTAAAGATGGAGCATCATTGACACCATCACCAGTCATAGAAACGATATTTCCTTTTGCACGTAATGCTTTTACAATCTTTACTTTATGCTCTGGAGAGACCCTAGCGAATACATTTAAGTGATCAATTTTGCTTGCTAGCTCTGTATCTGAAATGTTATCTAATTCAGTTCCAATCATAATTTCAGATATGTCTTCAGCAATGCCAAGTTCTTTGGCAATTGCAAAGGCGGTATCTTTATGGTCACCAGTAATCATAACTGTGCGAATACCGGCTTTTTTACATTCTGTAATTGAATCTTTTACTTCAGTTCGCGGTGGATCAATCATACCGACAAGACCAATAAAGATGAGATTTTCTTCAAGATAATTTATAACCACATCGTTTGAATTGTATTGTTTAAATGCAAATGAAAGTACTCTTAAAGCCTCTTGAGACATTGCCCCGGCAGCTTCTAATATTTGATTTTTATCAGCATCTGTTAGAACCTCGATTTTACCGTTTTTAAATATGTGGGTACATCGAGGTAAGAGTTTATCAATAGCACCTTTTGTCATGCTATAGTAGCTTTCATCGTATGTATGAACGGTTGACATCATTTTACGATCTGAATCGAAAGGCAGCTCGTTAACGCGTTCATGTATCTTTTCTAAATGATCTTTTTGCATGTTAAAAGTGTTTCCGGCAACAAGAAGGGCGATTTCTGTAGGGTCCCCTGTTTGTGAATCGGAACCGTAAGACGCATCGTTGCATAGCACCATATTTTCTAACAATAGACGTTGCGCATCATTATTTGCATTTAAATTTTCTAAGTGGTCGTATGTGTTATCACTATAAAAGTGAGTAACGGTCATTTTATTTTGCGTTAACGTACCTGTTTTATCTGAACAAATAATTGTGACAGAACCGAGAGCTTCGACAGCTGGTAGTTTACGAATGATAACATTTTGTTTAATCATTCGCTGCACACCAATTGCAAGAACGATGGAAACGATAGCCGGCAAGCCTTCTGGAATAGCTGCAACGGCTAAACTAATAGCAGTCATAAACATTTCTAAAGTATCTCGTCCTTGTAAAAAACCGATGATAAACATAATGACGCAAATAGATACAGCGACAAAGCCTAAATACTTTCCGACTTGTGCTAAGCTCTTTTGAAGTGGTGTCATATCATCGTCGGCTTCATGTAAAAGGGTAGCAATCTTACCAATTTGTGAGTTCATTCCCGTTTCAACAGCGACACCGACTCCGCGCCCATATGTTACTAGTGTCGACATAAAGGCCATATTTTTTTGATCGCCCAGTGGTACTTGCTCATCGCTTTGCATAGAAGGGTGGTAAATTGCATCTTTATCAACAGGAACGGATTCACCAGTTAGAGCAGATTCTTCAACTTTCAAATTTGCGGTTTCGATAAGCCGTAAATCACATGGGATATAACGTCCTGCATCCAGCATGACAATATCACCTGGAACGACTTGTTCAGATGGAATTTCTTTTAGTTCACCATCTCGCTTGACGATAGCTTTAGGTGTCGCCATCTTTTTCAATGCCTCTAAAGCTTGTTCTGCTTTCGATTCTTGGATGACACCGATAACAGCGTTTAAAACTACAACGAGCGCGATAATACTTGCATCAGCCCATTCACCTACAAAGGCAGAAATAAGGGCAGCAATAATAAGGACATATACGAGGACGTCATTAATTTGGGCGAAAATACGCTGCCATAACGTGCGTTTTTGTTTTGTAGCTAATTCATTAGAACCGTATTGCTTTAAACGTTCATTTACGATTTCATCTGTTAAACCGTGTTGTTCGTTTGTTTCTAAGTCGATTAATGTTTGATCTTTCGTCTTACTGTACCAATTGCTCATAAGTAAGCACCTCCAGTAAAAACAGTTAGCAATGGTAGTGTTGCTATTATTTGTGAGTAGTATGTATGGAGAAAAAATCTAAGGTGAGGTTCTACTTCCATTGTACAGTATTTTACAGTTGGTTGAGGGAAAGAGAAGAGTTGTCATGAATTTGTTGGAAATAAAAAAAAGCCTCATATAAACGAGGCTTTTTTTACTTTTTAATTAATGTACCTAATTCTTCTGTAATAGCTTGCATTTCACTGATGCTGAATGTTTCACGTTTCATAACATGCTCATAAATGTCACGTAAGTCTTCGTACATTTCTTCATTAAAGCTAGCAGCTCTCATCGCTCCAGCATTAACCATACGTAATTTTTCTTTAATAGCTTCGACCATATATTCAACGTTTTCTTCTGACTTTACGGATAAATCCACCGAAGTGTCCCCCTTTAAAATAACATAAGGATATCTTAACATTTTTTATCATTTTCGTTAATGAATCTTTTCAATCCTATTAAATTAGTAGGGATTTCCTTTATAATTAATAATTGGTTGTTTATACTATAAGTATATATAAAGAAATGCACCAAGAAGGGAAGAACAAAAATATGGTTCAAGTATTGTTTGTTTGTCTTGGGAACATTTGCCGTTCACCGATGGCAGAAGCAATTTTTCGAGATCTTGTCGTAAAAGAGGGACTCGAGGAGAAAATTGTCATTGATTCTGCAGGAACTGGAGATTGGCATGTTGGCCATCCGCCACATAAAGGAACACAAAAAATTTTAAAAGAAAATGCAGTCACTTTTGAAGGAATTAAAGCAAGGCAAGTAGAAAAAGAAGACTTAACAAAGTTTGATTATATTATTGCCATGGACAACAAGAATATAGCAGATTTAAAAAGTTTAGGTAAAACTGGAGGCTATATTGGTAGACTGTCCGATTTTGTTCCAGACGGTGGCTGGACAGACGTTCCCGACCCTTACTATACAGGGAATTTCCAAGAAGTATATGACCTTGTAACAGAAGGGTGTGCAAAGCTATTAGCTTTCATTCGAAATGAACAAGGAATATGAGGAAGCTTAGAAAGAAATACTTTCTAACATAAGAAATGAAAGGGTGAAGGAATATGGCAAAGAAAAATAATATTGCTCGAAACATTGCGATTGGTGTAGCTGCAGGTGTGGCTGTATCTATGTTGAAGAAGGAAAACCGTGAAAAAGTAAAAAATACTGCGGAAAAAGCAAAAACAAAGATGATTGAAATCGGTGAAAATGCGAAGATAAAAGAAAAAGTGCAAACTGTTACAGATAAAGGACGCGAACTCGCTGACTTCAATGTAGTAAAAGCGAAAGTAGCAGAAATTAAAAAATTGACGCCGTCTGTTGTAGAGACGTTAAAAGAAACGAAAGAAATTTTTAGTAAGAAAAAGGTTGAGCCAGCAGAGAAGCCAGAAACGATTGAAATTCAAGCTGTATCTTCAAAGGTAGATGAGCTGAAAGCAGAAGAAGAGCCAATAGTTGCTGAAGAGGGCGGTATGAAAGAAGCGCGTGAACTATTTATGAAAGACTCAAATGTAGAGGAAAAAAAAACTGAAGCGTACATTGAGTTGAAGCAAGATAAAGAAGAGAAGAAAAGCGTTTAAATATATATGAGAAAAATTTTAGAAAAGGTGAGAAGAAATCGTACTTATTCGTTTGGTAAAGATTTGTATGACCGGACGATGCGCGATGATGTAGCGGGCTTGGCAGCACAGCTCGCTTATTTCTTCTTGCTTGCGATTTTTCCTGGGCTTGTTTTCTTAATTACGCTTCTTGGATTCATTGACCTTCAAACAGAAAGTGTGCTCAACTTATTAGAACCGTACGTACCCGAAGATGCAATGTCTTTAATTGAAGTAAACGTTGATAAAGTTGTAAATGAGCAAAATGGTGGTTTATTATCATTTGGTTTATTATCAATGCTATGGTTTGCTTCAAACGGGGTAAATGCGGTTATGAATGCTTTTAATCGTGCGTATGATGTAACAGAAACACGTTCCTTTATTAAAACGAGAGCTTTATCCATTGTGTTTACATTAGCGATTATTTTTATGATTGTGTTTGCGCTAATTGTTCCAGTGTTTGGACAAGTCATTGGAGCAGCGGTATTTAAAGCAATTGGGTTATCGGATAGTTTTTCTTACGTGTGGAGTATTACGCGATTAGTAGCGAGTTTTTTCGTGCTATTTGCATTGTTTAGTTTTTTATATACATTTGCACCAGATCGAAAGTTAAAAAGAAGAGAAGTCATTTCAGGAGCAACATTTGCTACTGTAGGATGGATTGTGGTATCGTACTCATTTGCTTATTATGTAGATAAGTTTGCGAATTACGCCAATACATATGGTGGTCTCGGTGGTATTATTATTTTAATGTTATGGTTTTATTTGACTGGATGGGTCATTTTACTTGGCGGTGAAATTAATGGTTTACTCCATCATTATAGGACGGGTGACAATAATTCCCGTAATGAAAAGTGAGCTCTTGTTCCATAATAATAGGGAACAGGGGGGATATTTCATGAGTAATAATAAAAAGAATCACAACAATAAAAATAACAATAAACAAAAGAGTAGTTCGCATCCAAAGCATAAAACGAGTGGGAGTGCGAACGGGCATAATAGCTACCATTAAAAAAAACGGGTCCTCTATGAGGGACCCGTTTCTTATTTGTTTCCTTTTAATAATCGTAAGCCATTCAAAATGACAAGAATTGTACTTCCTTCATGCCCAATAACACCGAATGGAAGAGCTAAAAATTGCAAGAAGTTTGAACAAATCAGCATTGCAATTACAGCTAGTGAAAAGATTACGTTTTGCTTTACAATACGATTCATTCGTTTTGATAAGCGGATCGCTTGAGAAAGTCGAGATAATTCGTTTTTCATAAGTACAACGTCTGCAGTTTCTAAAGCTACGTCTGTTCCTTCTCCCATTGCTACACCAATGCTAGCAGTAGCGAGTGCAGGGGCATCATTTATACCATCTCCGACCATTGCTACTGTCCCGTATTTTTCCTTTAGCTTTTTAATCGTTTCAACTTTTGTTTCTGGTAAGCATGATGCGTAATATTCTTTTATATTACTTTCAGAGGCAATAGCTTTTGCCGTTTCTTCATTATCTCCAGTAATCATAATTGCCTCGACACCGATGCTTTGTAATTCGCGAATAGCAGCTATTGTTTCTTGGCGAAGTGTATCTTTTAAAGCGATAAGTCCAAGAATGCCTTCTTCATCACTAATATAAACGACAGTTTTACCTTCTTTTTCAAGTGAGGCAGAAATACCATTATGAAATGTCTTTGTTTCTTCACCGATAAAATCAGCTTTACCTATTTTATAAGCTTTGTTTTCGAGTATTCCTTTTAGCCCAAAACCAGTTACATCTTCAACATTTTCTGGTTTTTTTAATGTAATGTCATGCGCATGTTGTGCATATTTAACAATAGATTCAGCTAAAGGATGTGTTGAGTGACTTTCAATTGCTGCTGTAATAGAAAGTACTTCTTTTTCGGTCATATTTTCTCGAACATATACATCTGTTACGGTAGGTTTTCCTTGTGTTAATGTACCTGTTTTATCAAAAGCGATTGCTTTTACTGAAGCGAGGCGTTCTAAATGTATGCCACCTTTAAAGAGAATTCCATTTCTTGCTCCGTTAGAAATTGCAGATAACGTTGCTGGTGTAATGGCAGCAACGAGTGCACAAGGAGATGCGACTACAAGTAAGATCATAGCGCGATAAAACGTTTCATTCCAGCTCCAGTCAAGTAAGAAATGAGGGACGAACATCATAAGCGCAACAACGAGTAGTACACCTTTTACGTATGTTCCTTCAAACTTTTCGATGAATAGTTGTGATGGTGATTTTTCACTTTGTGCACTTTGGACGAGACGGATAATCTTTTGGAATAATGTTTGATCGCTCGGCTTCGTAATTTTAACTTCGATAGCACCGCGTAAATTTACAGTACCGGCAAATACTTCATCGCCATATTTTTTTTCATTTGGAATAGGTTCCCCAGTAATTGCTGCTTCATCGATATTTGTTTCACCGTTATGAATCGTACCGTCAGCAGGAACGCGCTCACCTGGCTTAATTAAAATAATGTCGTTAATTTGTAATCGTCCAACAGGAACACGTTCTTCGGTTCCATTTGAAATACGTAATGCTTCTTCAGGTTGTAAATCAAGAAGCGCTGAAATTTCTTTTTGACTTTTACTTAATGTATAAGACTCCATCGCACCGCTCAGTGCAAAGATAAAGATTAAAATCGCGCCTTCTGCCCAGTAGCCAATGATTGCAGCACCGATAGCAGCGAAGAGCATGAGCATTTCGACATTTAGCTCTTTCTCTTCAATGGTATCTTCAATACCTTCTTTCGCTTTTGCATATCCACCAACTATATAAGCAAGGATATAGCAAGTAATGCCTACATTCATTGCATCGTTCTTTGTGAATAACCAACCAGCTAAAATGAAAATACCAGATGCGATTGCAAATATAAGTTCATGATGTTTCTTTAATGTATCCCATAAAGAGGGATGAGAAATAGACTTTTGTACTTGTAATGTTTTTACTTCTGAGTTCATTCTACTCGCTCCTTCCAAATTCTTATTGAGAAAAAGAATCAAAATCGAAACCCCTATAAAACGACGAAAGCTGCCATCCATAATGGATAGCAGCATTTCTGTTGAATCTGATTTTAATAGTTATTATGTTGTAATTATTCTATAGTATATCATATGTTTTCGTTAGATGATATGTTTTGTTTGCGTATAAACTGAAAACTTGTGTTTTCACACTTCCTTTGGTATATATGAATATTGTTCATATAAAGATCGGAAAGGAAGACAACAAGTGAAGACAGAGAAATTTTTTACCCATCCGATTGGCGTACTAATTGCTGCAATAGGAGCGACCTTTTTATGGGGGAGCGCATTCCCATTTATTAAATTAAGTTATGCTGAACTTGGAATTCAGCCACAAGAAGTTGGGGAGCAAATATTATTTGCTGGTTATCGTTTCTTTTTATCTGGAGTCATGCTCTTATTATTCTTTAAAGTGTTAGGAAAAGATATGAGCTTCAAAAAAGGAACGGGGAAACAGTTAGTACAAATTGGTTTATTTCAAACATTTCTTCAATATATATGTTTTTATATTGGAATGAGTTATAGTTCTGGCATTGAAGGAGCTATCATTTCAGGAACATCATCATTCTTTCAAATTTTACTCGCTCACTTTTTATATAAAGATGACGCTCTCAATATGAGAAAAATAATTGGGGTCTCTATTGGCTTTTGTGGTGTCATTTTAGTAAATGTACCGAGTGATGGTAGTTTGTCATTCCATTTCGGAATCGGTAGCTTATTACTTCTTAGTGCAGCAATGTTGTATTCATATGGAAACATATTGGCGAAAGAAGGTAGCAAAACATTAGATGTTGGCTATATGACAGCATACCAAATGATTTTTGGTTCTATCGGGCTATTATGTATAGGGGCTTTGCAAGTTGGAGCCATGCCATTTACATTTAGTGTACATGCAATACTTATGCTTCTCTACTTATCTTTCTTATCCGCAGCAGGCTTTTGCATTTGGAATACAATTATGAAGTATAACAAGGTTGGAAAAGTATCAATGTACATGTTCTTTATACCCGTATTTGGTGTGTTATTATCGAGCATGATTTTAGGAGAAGCAATTCATTCATTTGTATTATTCGGTTTGGCATGTGTAGCCGCGGGAATTATCGTGGTGAATCGGACGACAGCTAAGCAGAAAAGGGCGAACGAAAAACAAGTAGCATAGATAACAGGAAAACGATTACAATGGAAGAACAGTACTGTTCTTCTTTTTTTATATAGAAAAAGGATAATAGACTAGGTGTAACGAAAAAAGATACAAAAAGCATTTATTGAGGAGAACATGTTATGAATCTACTTTACATGGTGTTAATTGGACAAATCATTCTTTTTTTAATTGGTGCAATGTACGCAATAGGACAGACAAAAAAAACAAGAAATAATATGCCGTTACCTTTAGCGGTGCGTCTTATTCTTAGTTTTTCTTTAACAGCAAGTGCAATTTGGATATGGTTACAAGATCCATCAGTAGCGTATAGTACGTGGGTTGCACTAGGTATGACATTATCAACTGTAGGAGATTTATTTATGGCAGGTTTGATTCCAATTGGTCATCGATTAATTGGAGGTATGATTACTTTTGCCCTTGCGCATTGTTTTTATGTAAAAGCATTTTTGCAAACAGGCATCTCATGGAATGGTTTTTGGATTGGTTTACTCGTATACGGACTCTTTCTAATTGTAGGATGGTTCTTTTTTATACGAAATGATAAACAAGATAAATTGTTTACGATAGGAGCTCTAATTTACGGATTGTGGGTTGGAGGAATGGCTTGCTTTGCATTCGCCCTATACTATGAGAATATAGGAATATGGTGGATACCGGCTTTTGGTGGTTTACTATTTGTGATTTCTGATTTTATTATAGGCGTGACAGATATTGGAGGACGCAAATTAAAGTATGAACCACTTTGGATTTGGTTTACATATGTAGCGGCTCAAATGTGTATTGTATATGTGGGAATATAAAAAGATACTCTCAAAATAGTGGATAGACTATTTTGAGGGTATCTTTTTTACTGTTCGCAAATAGTGAGATAAATATAGATTATGGTATATAAAAATAATAAATTTATGAGGATGTTATTTTTAAGTTTGTAATATTACAATTTTATAATTCAGAATTTTGTGGAAATTTTACAGTTGAATTCCTTATAATAAAAGTAAAAAGATGATGAGATGGTGGAATGATGCAAAAGAAAAAACGTTTGCGTGAATTCTTTGGAACAATTGCAATTGCATGTTTGTTAGTGTTTTTAGCGAAAATTTTTGTGTTTTTTCCTACGACTGTAAAAGGAGCGTCCATGAAGCCGACGTTACAAGATGGGGATAAGCTGATTGTTAATAAGTTAGCAAAGCAGTTTGAAAGTTATGGGAGAGAAGATATTATTGTTGTGAAGACGGATAATTTTTATGTGAAAAGGGTTATTGGTTTGCCTGGCGATGTAATCGAGGTGAGAAATGATCAATTATATGTGAATCATGAAGTGAAACAGGAAGCGTATTTGTATAGTAATAAAAAACAAGCTGAAAAAAAACTTATGAATTTAACAGAGGACTTTGGACCGATTACAATTCCTAAAAATAAGATTTTTGTTATGGGAGATAATCGCTTAATAAGCAGAGATAGTAGAAATGGTTTAGGACTTATTGATAGAGAAGATGTATTAGGAGAATTAGCGGCAATTTATTATCCATTTGAACATATGAAAATAATGAATTAAAGTAAAAAACCAAGCAAACTGAAATTTGCTTGGTTTTTTATGTTAAATCGTAGGAGACTCATTAAATTCATAGACGTCTTCATTGTTTTTGTTTGTACTTAAAACGAATTTGTGTTGCAATAGTTGCAGTTTAAAGAATGCTAACGGATCGTGATAAGTTTCTGGGTTGCTTCTTAATGTTGCTAATGTTTGCTCGTCTTCCTGTATTTCAAGTTGAGCTGCTTCTACATTTTGTTTCAATATGCTAAGTGGATCTTTAAAGAACATCATGATATCTCGTTCTAATGCGCCTTCAAATACTTCAAATTGAAGGAAGAATTGTTTTGAGATTGTTTGAGCAATTTCCGTATAGTCTTCCGTTTCAATGTATTGTTTATATTTGTTTGCGAGCATAGACTGATTTTTTTGCATGTTACCAAATAGTTTTCCCGCACTTTTTAAGAAAAATTGTGTCGGTGTAAAGCGTAATAAAATATTGATGTTCGTTACTGTAATTCTATTTGTCATGCGTACAACATCTCGATGCCAGTCATCTAGTAATTTGAAATCACAAGGAAGTTTCATGCGTTCTTCTTTATATAATTTATTAAACGTTTCACTCATTTCATCTAAATAAGATTGAGCTTGAATAAATTCATTATGAGCTGTTTCAATCCATTCCTGAATAGAACCAGTAAATTTAGGAAGAAGCACTTGTTGTACATGTTTTTGAACTCGTTCGTTCATCGCAGTATTTAATTCTTCATGAACTAATTTGAAGTCGCTATCTTCTTGAACGAGGTCAGAACAACTCTGTAATAATTCAGGAATTTGAGAATGGATATCTCGTGTGATTTCTTCTTTCGTTAAAAGATAAGATTCTGTAATAGAACGAATTTTATCTTTTTCAAGAGCAGTAAGGTTGTTAATAAATCCATTTAATTTAACTGAGATATGTTTATTCCAGCGTACGGATTTCACTAATGTATTTTCTAACTCCACACGTTCATTTACAAGGTATGCGATTGTCTTTTGAGTAAACCATATTAGTTTTTCTATACGTTCTTGTTCCATGTTACGTTCTGCTAGATTAGAAAGAATAGACTCTGTCACGTCTCCAAGTTGCTGGCTACTCTCTTGTGAAGGAGAGTATGGGAAGAACTGTGCATTTGGGAAATGGACTTTAATTTTACTCATTAGTTTTTCGTTATTGGTCGTATTATTTGTGTGTAATACGAAATGAATTTGTAAATTTGGCACTTGTTCACGTAAATAAAGTAATGTATCAAGTTCTTCACCATGTAATGGTGAAGAAGAATTTAATACGTAAATAAGGCTATCTGCTGCTTGTAAGTATTCAAAATATGAGCTGTTTTTATCCACTTGCCCTTGAACAGGTGGCGTAACAAGAAATGCAAATTTATTTTTTCTTAAAAATCTACTTGGTAACTTAATTTCTATACATTTTTTCTCAAGTTCTGATTCGGAAGGTGTAGCCATTCTTTGATGGAATTCATCAAAGCTAGGTATATTGTGTACATCTAACGCAGTGAATTCTGTTATTTCAGTTTGGCTATCATCTTTAAATAGAATAGGAGTTGTTACAGTCTCAGTTAAGATGTTCTCTCCTAGTATAGAATTGATGAATGATGATTTATCCTGGTCACTAGTTCCCGCTATTAGTAATTGTGTAACATCTAAATCACACAGTTCGTGAACGAGTAACGTAAATTGATGACTTAAATCCACATCGTTTTTTTCAGCCCATACAGCAATTGTTTCGAATAAATGAGAAACTGTTTCCATATTTACATTTGTTTCAGCTGTTGAATTAGAAAGTAGGGCTCCCGCACTTTTTACGAGTAATGACTCTAAAGTTGTAGGTGAAACTTCATTCCATGCTAACACTGCAGCAGAGACAAATAGGGCATCTTTTGCTTTCGTTAAACTAAACCAATTGGTTAATAAATCTGGTACAAGTCCCTGCATTTCATGCATGAAATGCTCACCAGTAATTAACTCAAAGTACGTATCTTGATAGCGTTCAACAATTTCATGCCAATCGTCATTGTTGTCTGTTTCAATATGTAAGAATAAATGATTTATTGTTTGAATCCAAGGTAGATGCAAGTTTTCATTTTGATAGCTGTTCCAAAGCGCAATAACAAGTTCTTTAAATTGGACTTGATCAATTGCATATAATGCTTTTAAAGATTCATAGAAATATTCTGGTTTGATTTGTTTCGTGAATCCTTGATTCACATAATTGATTAAAGTATCGAACCAGTGTAACGATTTTGTTCGAATTCCTTCTTGAACGGCAAGTTCGATAGCATTATTCCAATCTTCTTGTTTTTCATAGAATGAGCGAGCAATTGCAGTAATATTAGGATAGTCAGGTTGAAATGCAACGGCCTCACTAATCGTCTTAAATGCTAGACCTAAACGATCTTGTTCGATGTACAGAGAAAGAAGTTGTAAGGAAACTTCCATTGTAAGAGTTGTATCTTCCGTTTGAATAGATTGATAAATCTCTTCTGCTTTTGGCAAGAATCCTAGTTCAAAATAAGAATCTGCAATATTTTTGGTTGCCCAAAGTGCAAGTTCGTTATTTACTTTCTCCCATTTAAATATCGCTGCTTCAAAGTCTTTATTTTGGTAATAAAATTCACCTTGAGCAAAGCGGATATTAGAAATGTTGGAGAATTCATTTGTAGATTCATTTATATATGCTTCACCGAGTACTTCTGATACTGGAGTAGAAGTTTCTTCTGTTAAAAATGTTTTATAGTAAACCTTTTGGATAAATTGATTTTCAATGGTCATGTTCGTTCCCCCTGTATAATTTAGAAAAATGATGTTGTATGTAAAGGGTGTATGTTCTTTTAATAGGTAGAAGTTGCATTATATCGACCAAACTATGTTTTTGCTAGATATATCATTTTTCCTGAGAGTTAAACCGTTGCGAAAAGTAACTTTCCTTTATTGTAACAAAAAAACAAGCATATGAATTTTTATTTTTTAATCCCACTATTTACAGATAATAAGACTAGCACTTTAAAAAGCGGTGAATACAAGGGAAGTAGGAGGGAGTCGGGCGCACAATTGGTGTGTGCTAAAAATTAGTTAGGATGAACAAATCACCACTGATTAATGGTTCACTTTCTTCCTGCTAAAGGAATGGATAGAAGTAGAGTTCATTATAAAAACAATGTATAGTGAATATGTATACCATGTTTGTCTGAAAGATAGAAAGGGCACAATGTGGAATAACGATCGTGCATAGGATGTGTTTTCCGAATGGAACAACATATTGGCGAGTTAATCGCGCATTATGGGTATTTTGGAATTATTATAGCGTTGGCCGGTGGAATTGTTGGATTACCGATACCAGACGAGTTTTTATTGACCTTCGTTGGTTATAATGTTTCTAAAGGAGTTATGTCAGGAACTGCTGCTTTTTTAAGCGGGATGGCTGGTGCGATGTTAGGTATTACATTAAGCTACATATTAGGTTTAAAACTTGGACTCCCTGTTTTAAAAAAATATGGACCGAAGATTAGAATTAAAGAACATCACATTGAAAAAACGCATATTTTATTTGAAAAATATGGACCATTTCTTTTAATGATTGGTTACTTTATCCCGGGAGTACGTCATTTAACAGCATATTTTGCTGGGATGTCGAATTTAACACTTTGGCGTTTTTGTTTGTACGCTTACGGTGGTGCGCTTATTTGGATAAGTGTTTTTATTGGACTTGGCTGGAAGTTAGGAGAGAAGTGGCGTTTCGTTGAGTATAGCCTACATCATTACGGAGTATGGATTTTATTCATTTCAGTAGTTGTTACATGTATTGTATGGTTTTATATAAAGAAAAAGAAAAACCGCTATTAGCGGTTTTTTTAGCTGAAAGCAATAAATAATACACCAGCTGTAATAAAGACTACACCAACGCCAGTCATAAAGTTTAACTTTTCACCGAGTATAATCATCGCGAGGATGATAGAAAATACGACGCTTAATTTATCGACAGGAGCCACTTGTGAAACTTTCCCTGTTTTAAGGGCAAGAAAATAAAATAGCCATGACGAAGCACCTGCAACCCCACTTAATGTGATAAAGAGCAGTGCTTTTTTATTTAGCAGTACGTCGCCGATATTTTGAAATTTACCTTGGATAATAATAACGCCCACCATAAATAATGCCATAATAATAGAACGAACCGTTGTTGCAACATTGGCATCGATTCCATCTAAACCAATCTTTCCGAAAATAGATACAAGGGCAGCAGCGATTGCTGATAATAGTGCGAATAAGAGCCATGAACTCATAGTAAAATTCCTCCAATCTTACATTATTATACATGAAAACCATTCTCACGTATAAAACGAAACTTTAATCAGTGGGATTTTACCGCTCCGCAAATAACGAAATAATCCCCACCTTATATTTCTAATAAGGTGGGGATTATTATACTACTCTGCAATTTCTTCATACAAAAAGTACGTTACATTATAAATATGTTCTACTTCATCGTCTGTCATAAACAATAATTCATCACGCTCAATCCCTTTTTTCTTTTCAATAAACTCAATCATGTTTTTGCGTTCTTCTCTTTTCATCAATTTGATTTCTCCTCTCAATCTGTTTTAATACAGTTTATTTAAGTTACTGCTATTATATAACAGAATCTTTAGAAAGTTCCACCTATTTTATTGTTTTTTTCAGAAGAACTTTTCGACAAAACAAGCCCACCTAAAGGGGGCTTGTTTTATTTTATAGTCGTAAAAACTCGGGCTCCGTCGTACCAGCACCATCGATGTAATAAATTGTGTCGGGATTGATTTTTATTAATACGTAATTAGGGTCTTCAGGACCAAGTAACCAGCGTTTTAAGCTATTATTCCAAAACTTGTTTTTTAATGTGGAGTCTTCCTCGATGGAGGCTAAGCCTTCAACTTCAATATAATCTTCATCTAATTTTTTTCCTTCACGTCCAAGTAGTACATGTACATTTGGATTGTTTTCGATATCTGTTATCTTTTTTGATTTCCGATCTGTTGCAACATATAACACAAAATCTTCGTGGAAAAACATCATAAAGGTACTATGAGGTTTATTTTCACGTACAGTAGATAATACACCAGTTCGTTGACCGCAAATAATAGTTTCAATTTTTTCTTTTAAATGCATGCTTTTAACCCCTGTTCATAATTTATTGTTTTCTCCGTTTAAACAAGATAATTTAAATATCTTTTATACTGTTTTCTTCAATCCGATTTTTTAAACGTAATTGTGATGAAATCGGACAAGTTAGGAGAAGAATAATAATAATATCGAGGAGAAATACATACGATGGAAGGATGAAAAGCATGTTTAATAAAATATTTCTTATAGTAGCGCTGATCGGGGTACCACTTTCTGTACTTGGAAAAATGCTTCATTGGCCTCAAACAATTATGTTCGCTGTGTATTGCATTACTATTATCGCCTTAGCGGGTTTTATGGGGAGAGCGACAGAAAGTTTGGCAATTGTCTCTGGACCTAGAATAGGCGGATTATTAAATGCTACTTTTGGTAATGCTGTTGAACTAATTATTTCGATTTTTGCACTTCAGGCGGGATTAATTGAGGTGGTATTAGCCTCTTTAACGGGTTCTGTACTTGGGAATTTATTATTAGTAGGAGGGCTATCCTTCTTTATAGGAGGGCTTAAATACAAAAGACAAAGTTTTAATGTATATGATGCAAGGCATAATTCAGCTTTATTAATCTTTGCGGTAGTAGTAGCTTTTGTTATTCCAGAGATTTTTTCAATGAAGATGGATGCTGGGAAGACGTATCAATTAAGTATCGGTGTTTCTATCATTATGATTATTATGTACCTTGCTGCACTGCTATTTAAGCTCGTTACGCATCGTGGTGTATATCAACATAAAACGGATGAAGTAGCTCATGAGGAAGAACCAGAGTGGTCGAAAGGTAAAGCGCTACTCATTTTAGCAATAGCGACAATTGCGGTCGCTTATGTGTCAGAGGCGCTTGTGCATACATTTGAGACAGTTGCAAAGTCATTTGGTTGGTCAGAGTTATTTATAGGGGTTATTATCGTTGCAATTGTTGGGAATGCAGCGGAACATGCATCTGCAATTATTATGGCGTATAAAAATAAAGTAAATATTGCAGTTGAAATTGCAGTCGGTTCTACGTTGCAAATTGCCATGTTTGTTGCTCCTGTATTAGTACTGCTTTCTATGTTCCTTGCACAAAGGATGCCTTTAGTATTTACAATACCAGAACTTGTTTCTATGATTACAGCTGTTTTCTTAACGATTGCGATTTCAAATGATGGAGATACAAATTGGTTTGAAGGCGGTACTTTATTAGCGGCGTATGTCATTATGGGAATTGGTTTTTATTTATTATGAAAAATAGGCATAACAATTGTATTGAGAGAAAACAATAAACAAAGTAGTATATATACCTTTACATAGGAAGGAGCCAGACAGGTGAAACGAGTATACAGCATATGTCTTTCAACTATGGTCTCGTTTATTCTATTATTTCCTAACATGAGTTTTGCAAAGACAACGGTAGAAACAAAAATGCCTTCATCTGTTTTAAATATTTCTAAAGACAATACGTTTCCAAATGATGCGCAAGATTTGCCGCGCTTACAACCGAGTAAGTTTGCTCAAGAACTATTGAAAACAGCAAATATTAAAATTGAAAATCCGGACTTAATTCGAATGTTTAATGAAACGACAATTTCGAATGCGCCGCTTGCGGTAGGGTACCGAGCGAAGATTTATCTAGGTCAATGGGCTTTAAATTATGAATCGGTTGATACGTCGATTAATTGGGAATATAAACAAGTAAATCGCAATGTGTACGATAATCGCGGAGGAGATCGCTTATATCCGCTACGCTATAAGCAAGAAACGCAAAAGACGGTTGAAGGTGATTTAACAGCAGATATGAAAAATACTGCGGATGTGAAAAAAATGATGCTTCTCAAAGCACTTGAAAAAGTACAATTGCCACTTGCATTTAAAACGACCATTGGTTATGGTACTGGACATGAGCGTGTGTATAATATTAGTCCGAGTCAACTTGGATATTTATACGCTTATACACCAGCAGTAAATGAAAAAGGAAAAGTAACATTTGGAGAAGTGTACCTTGTGTTAAAAGGAAATCAAAAGAGGCTTGTAGTAAAAAATATTACCTCACAAGGAATCGGAGCTGCTATTCCAATTCATGATCATTTGTATTTTAAATTCATTTCTTCTTCTCACTCGCAATAATATGAAAAAACGTCAGCTTATAAGCTGACGTTTTTATTTATCCCGCTATTTGTGGGCAATTGGTTCAACTAATAATCAGTGGGGAATGAACAAAACCCCCACTGATTAAAGTTGAACTTTAAAATGTTATGTTTGCTGTTTTTGATAAGAAGTCTTCTGTCGGATAGTAGCTATTTTTTACAAGAACATTTGGTCCAAGGCATTTTACTGCAGGACAGTGACAGCTTAATGATTGTGCTGTTTTTGAAGCACTCCATTTGTCATACGCTTCTTGTAGTGTGTTTGTTTGTACGTTACCTAGAAGAGGAACGTCACCGAAATCAGTTACAATAATATTTCCATCGAAAATGTTGACGTTTAAACGAGAACGACCATCTGGATCGTTACGAACTGTTACATTTTTGCTTTCTTGTAATTTCTTAAATGTGGCGATGTCTCGCTCGTCATCGCTACAAGCGTAGAAAGGTAAAGTTCCAAATAACATCCATACATTTTCATCGCGAATTTCTAGTAAATGCTCAATTGCATCTCGAATTTCAGCTTTTGTTAAGATCTCTAGATTACTCGCGAAGTCACTTGGATACATTGGATGAACTTCATGACGTTTACAGCCCATCTCTTCGACAATTTGACGATGAATATGTTCAATATGCGGTAGAGTCCTTTTGTTTAACATCGTTTCGGCTGATACGAGTACACCTGCATCTGATAGAGCTTTACTATTTGTAATCATTCGTTCAAATAATTTTGCACGTTGTTCATAAGTAGGTTTACGTTCCATCATTGCAAATCCACCTTCAACGAAGTCATCAATTGTTCCCCAGTTATGAGATATATGCAATACGTCTAAATAAGGAATAATTTGTTCGTAACGTGCTAAATCTATAGTTAAGTTTGAGTTGATTTGAGTGCGAACGCCTCGTTCATGAGCGTATTTTAAGAGTGGTGTTACATAGTTGTCGACGGATTTCTTTGAAAGCATTGGTTCTCCGCCAGTAATACTTAAAGAACGTAAATGAGGAATCTCATCTAATCGTTTTAATAAAAGTTCCATAGGAAGCGGATTTGGATCTTTCGGCTGTAATGTGTAACCAACAGCACAATGCTCGCAACGCATATTGCATAACGTTGTCGTTGTAAACTCAACGTTTGTTAATAGTAGTTTGCCGTACTCTTCAAGGTCCATATACGCTTCCCATGGATCGTAAGAAGGAGTAATCGGCTTCATTTTTTGTGATATCGTCATATGAAATACTCCTTTGACTATTGAAATAACAATTTGTCCATTCTCTATAATAGAAGAATATGTACTTTTTATAAAGTGAAACTTTTTTGTGAAAAAAGAGAGAGGGCTTACATTTGAATGAATGGCTGTGACAAAATTGATGAAATTTCATGCCCATAGCAATCATTTTTGCGGTATAATAAAAGCATCTCGAATTAAAAGGAGAGTGCCTTCATGGGAAAAGCAATTGAAGATAAAGATTCACAACTAGTATATTTAAAAGAACGTTTAAATATGTTCATTGAAGTAATTGATACAATTGAACCTGAAGAAGTAGAGTTAGAAGATGTAGATCGTCTTCTTGCGATGTTAGATGAATTAGAATTAAAATGTGAGCAATTTAAAAAAGACGAATAATATATTAAAAAGGCTGCCAATGCAAAATTGGCAGCCTTTTTCTGTATGGATAATAGAAGGACGGTAGAAAAAAAGGTATAATCAAGTTGTGAAAAATTTCATTTATGCTTTCATAGCGTGAAACAAATAAAAAGCTGAAGAGCATAACGATGGAATTTTCAGCTCATAACGTTTTGGTAGCGTTCACAATTGAGGGGGAAGTAACAATGGAAAAGCTTCAAGAAAGCATGTATCAACTAATTGTTGAAACGTCAACGAACTTACCGAAAGATGTTCGTCGTGCGATTCAACAAGCGAAAGAACGAGAAAATGCAGGGACTCGTTCTGCGATGGCACTTGGCACAATTACGAATAATATTAAAATGGCTGATGATAACATCTCGCCAATTTGCCAAGATACAGGGATGCCAACGTTTAAAATTTATACACCAGTTGGTGTGAATCAATTACATTTGAAGGAAGCTATCTATAATGCGCTTGAGCGGGCGACAAAAGATGGTAAACTTCGTCCCAATTCTGTTGATTCTCTTTTTGGAGACAATAGTGGAAATAATTTAGGACCAGGTACACCGGTTATTAAGTTTGAACAATGGGAAAAAGATTATATTGATGCACGCTTAATCCTAAAGGGTGGTGGCTGTGAGAATAAAAATATTCAGTATAGCTTACCGTGTGAATTAGAAGGACTTGGACGCGCTGGCCGTGATTTAGAAGGGATTCGTAAATGCCTTCTTCATGCTGTATATCAAGCGCAAGGTCAAGGCTGTAGTGCAGGTGTAATTGGTGTTGGTATCGGGGGAGACCGCACATCAGGTTACGAATTAGCAAAAAATCAATTATTCCGTACATTAGATGATGTCAATCCAGTACCAGAGTTACAAAAACTTGAAGAGTACGTATTAGAAAATGCGAATAAGCTTGGCATTGGTACGATGGGATTTGGCGGAGAAACAACTTTACTTGGTTGTAAAATTGGCGTGTATAATCGTCTGCCAGCTAGTTTCTACGTATCTGTTGCGTATAATTGCTGGGCATATCGCCGCCTTGGCGTAACAATCCATCCTGAAACAGGTGAAATTATGGATTGGCTATATCAAGAAGGTGAGGATACACTTCAGCAAGAAGCGCAAGAAAAAACAGAGCAACGTGAGATTGTATTACAAGCACCAATTACAGAAGAGCAAATTCGTGAACTTCGCGTTGGTGATGTTGTAACAATTAATGGCATGATGTATACAGGTCGTGACGCAATCCATAAGCATTTAATGGATAACGATTGTCCAGTAGATTTAAAAGGACAAGTTATTTATCACTGTGGTCCAGTTGTCGTGAAAGATGAAAATGAAAACTGGCAAATTAAAGCGGCAGGTCCAACGACAAGTATTCGTGAAGAACCGTACCAAGGCGATATTATGAAGAAATTCGGTATTCGCGCTGTCATTGGAAAAGGTGGTATGGGTGCAAAAACATTAGCGGCTTTAGAAGAGCACGGTGGTGTATATTTAAATGCAATTGGCGGTGCAGCGCAATATTATGCCGAATGTATTAAAGAAGTAAAAGATGTTGATTTCTTACAATTTGGTATTCCAGAGGCAATGTGGCATTTACGTATCGAAGGATTTAAAGCAGTTGTAACGATGGATTCTCATGGTAATAGCTTACATGCAGATGTTGATAAAACATCACTTGAAAAATTAGCTAGCTTTAAAGAGCCAGTATTTAAGTAAACAAAAATGCATCTCGAATGATTCGAGATGCATTTTTTTGGTATATATAGAAAAACATGTTCAGCATGAAAGAATGCACGGCAACAGAAACTACAAGTACGATTATATATGGAAAGGAGACTATTTATGAAATATAAATGGTTATATATCGGTCTCATTTTTTCAATTATGATGGCACTTGTTCCAGTTTCAGCATTAGCTTATACAAATACTCCACATAACTGGGGAATCCCGCGTCCTAAAAATGAAACAGTACCAGATGCAGGAAAGTTATACACAGATTTACTACAAAAAAATGGTGGGTTTTATTTAGGGGATGCAAAGAAAAAAGATATTTATTTAACATTTGATAATGGGTACGAGAATGGATACACAGGGAAAATCTTAGATGTATTAAAAGAGAAAAAAGTACCGGCAACTTTCTTTGTAACGGGTCATTATATTAAAACCCAAAAAGATTTGTTATTAAGAATGAAGAATGAAGGACATATTATTGGAAATCATTCGTGGAGTCATCCTGATTTTACAACGGTAAATGATGCGAAACTTCGTGAAGAATTAACGAGTGTAACGGAAGAGATTAAAAAAGTAACTGGGCAAAAAGAAGTAAAATATGTACGTCCGCCGCGCGGCGTATTTAGTGAAAGAACGTTGGCTCTTACGAAAGAAATGGGCTATTATAATGTATTTTGGTCACTTGCATTTTTGGATTGGAAAGTGGACGAGCAAAGAGGATGGCAATATGCACATAATAATGTAATGACGATGATTCATCCAGGATCTGTTTTATTACTTCATGCAATATCAAAAGATAATGCAGAAGCACTTGCGAAAATCATTGATGATTTGCGCGAGAAAGGGTATCATTTTAAAAGTCTAGATGACTTAGTAAAAAGCAATCAACCGTAAGCATGTATGCTTGCGGTTTTCTCATGCTATAATGATGTGTAAAAAGGATGGGGAAACGTATGTGGAGCGAACATGTTACGTTAGAGTATCCGTATCATTTTGAAGAGGTATTAAAACGTTTATCTTTTGATCCTCTTAACGTCATTCAATTAGATGAGAAAGTCATTTATGTCCCGCTTTGTATAGACGAGGAACAGATTGTTGTTCGCTTGCAAGGGATTGGTACTGTTCAAAATCCACAGTTTTGGATCTCTAGTCAGGCAGGAGATCAAGAGAAAGTCATGAAACGAATGAGGGCCATTTTTCATTGGAATGAACCGTTTCAAGATATACAAAATCATTTTTTAAACACATCATTACGTCCACTATTTGAAACATATGCTTATACTCCAATTATTTTAGAGTTTGATTATTTTGCTTGTCTTCTTCGCTGTATCATTCATCAACAAATAAATTTGAAATTTGCTACTGTGTTAACAGAACAGTTTGTGAAACGATATGGAACAGAGAAGAACGGTGTATTCTTTTTCCCCACTCCAGAAATAGTAGCAAATATTTCAATAGAAGAATTGAGGGAGCAGAAGTTTAGTCAGCGAAAGGCTGAATATATAGTAGGGTTAGGTCGAAGTATTGTCAGCGGTACATTAAATTTAGCGAGTATAGAAACCAGGGCGGATGAAGAGGTTTCCGCACAATTGTTACCAATTAGGGGGATTGGTACATGGACAGTGCAAAATTTTTTAATGTTCGGGCTTGGACGGAAAAATATGTTTCCGAAAGCGGACATTGGGATTCAGCGTGCAGTGCAAGGTGTATTTCAATTAGATGATAAACCTGATGATGCATTTTTAGAAAAAGTGAAACAAGAGTGTGAACCATACTGCAGTTATGCAGCGTTATATTTATGGAAAAGTATAGAGTAGAGGTGTAATAATGATACAAAAGCAACATGAGAGTAAGTTGGAAGTTGGTCAAACGTTTCCTGTGACAATTAAACGTCTTGGGATTAACGGAGAAGGCGTTGGTTATTTTAAGAGACAAGTTGTTTTCATTCCAGGGGCATTACCAGGAGAAGAAGTTGTTGCTGAAACAACGAAAATTCAGCGTGGCTTCGCTGAAGCGAAAGTGAAAAAAGTTCGTAAAGCTTCACCACATCGTGTGAAAGCACCATGTCCGGTATATGAAGAGTGTGGCGGTTGTCAGCTGCAACATTTAGATTATAAAGAACAATTAAATCAAAAGCGTGATATCGTCGTACAAGCATTCGAGAAGTATATGAACAACAGTTTGGAAGAAAAAATTCGTCCAACGCTTGGTATGGAAAACCCATGGCATTATCGTAATAAGAGTCAATTACAAGTGGGACGTAAAGACGAAAAGGTTATTACAGGGCTGTATAAGCAAAATTCACATCAGTTAATTGATATTGCTCACTGTATGATTCAACATAAAGCAACGAATGAAGCGACAAAAGTTGTAAGACGTATATTAGAAAAATTAAATGTTTCTATTTACAATGAGAAAAAACAAAAAGGTTTAGTACGCACAATTGTGACACGTACTGCAGTTCAAACAGGGGAAGTACAAGTTACACTTATTACAACAAAAGAAGAATTACCAAATAAAGATCAATTTATCGCAGAAGTACAAAAACAGATGCCAGCTGTTAAATCAATTATGCAAAACGTAAACTGGCGTAAAACATCTGTTATTTTCGGTGATAAAACATTTAAATTAGCTGGAAAAGAAGTAATTCAAGAAACACTAGGTGATTTATCATTTGAATTATCAGCACGTGCATTCTTCCAGTTAAATCCAGAACAAACAGTTGTTTTATACGATGAAGCGAAAAAAGCAGCTGCTTTAACAGGCGATGAGAAAATTGTAGATGCTTATTGTGGTGTTGGTACAATCGGTCTTTGGCTTGCAAATGATGCAGCGGAAGTACGTGGTATGGATGTAATTCCAGAAGCGATTGAAGATGCAAGAAAAAATGCGAAGCGTCACGGATTTACAAATACGAAATATGAAGCAGGTAAAGCTGAACAATGGTTACCGAAATGGGTAAAAGAAGGATGGCGTCCAGATGTAATTGTTGTCGATCCACCTCGTACAGGTTGCGATGATAAATTACTGGAAACAATTTTAAAAGTGAAACCAAAACAAGTTGTTTACGTATCTTGTAATCCTTCTTCATTAGCACGTGATGTACAAGCATTAATGAAGAGTTATGAAGTGGAATATGTACAACCAGTTGATATGTTCCCACATACAGCCCATGTAGAAAATGTAGTGAAGCTTGTTAGAAAGTAAAGTTTATTCATATTCCCTCACGATATGAGGGAATATTTTCTATGAAGGAGAGTAAAATGAATAATTATAAATTAACGATTCAGTACGATGGTGCACGTTTTAAAGGATGGCAACGTCTCGGTAATAACGATAATACAATTCAAGGAAAAATCGAGAGTGTCATATCTGAAATGATCGGAAAAGAAATTGAAATTATCGGTTGTAGTAGAACAGATGCGGGTGTACATGCTTTGAATCAAGTTGCTAACTTTCAAAGTGATGAGAAGTTAGTGGAACATAAAGTGAAAAAATATTTAAATCAATATTTACCCAACGATATTAGCATTACGAATGTAGAAGAAGTACAAGATCGCTTCCATGCTCGTTATAATTCTAAAGCAAAAACATATCTTTATAAAATTTGGAATGAAGAGCATACAAATCCATTTATGCGTAAATACAGCATGCATGTGAATAAAAAATTAAATGTGAAAAGCATGAAAGAAGCTGCGAAACATTTAGTTGGTTCACATGACTTTACTGCTTTTTCAAATGCGAAATCAAAGAAAAAGTCTATGGTTCGAGAAGTATATACACTTGAAGTGATGGAAGAAGCAGGATTTGTACAAATTAGAGTAAGTGGTAACGGATTCCTTCATAACATGGTACGAAAAATTGTTGGAGCATTAATTGAAGTTGGATTAGGACAATTAGATGCGGACGCAATCCCAAATATTTTAGAGGAAAAACAACGTAATCAAATTAATTGTCTTGCTGAGGCGAGTGGTTTGTATTTGGAGAATGTTGAATTTTAATAAACAATAAAAAAATCGAGCTGTGTAAGCTCGATTTTTTTATTGTTTTGGCATTAAGAAGATTTTTCTTTCTTCATACGTATCTTCAAATTCCAAAAAGCAGCAAGCATAATAGCTGCAAAGGAGCCGCTAATTGTTGCTAATAGTTTTGCATAAGGATAAGCATTCATATCAACTAGTAACATCATACATACAAGGGTAGGGAAGAAGGCTAAGTAGTGTAATAACTTTAATTTGTTATCATTACTCATATATATCGTTCCTTTCTAGTATGTTATATGTTTATTGTAGCATATTTTCCCAATTTTCATTTGTACTTGGAAGCGGATTCATCCTATATTTGATTAAAGTTTCATTTCATATGTGTAAATGCAATTTTTTAATTCGATATTGTAAGTTTTGCCTACTTAATCCTAAAAACTTTGCAGCCTGTGAGATATTACCGTGATACTCTGTCAGAATTTGATTGATGTAGTTCTTCTCCATTGTCTCTATTGTGTGCTTTAACGTTTTAGGTGCATCATCCTCGTTATTAGTTAGGGAAGGTTGCATATTGAATTCTTTTTTTATTTGTTCACGAAAGCGAGCGGGAAGATGAAACGCTGTAATAATATTTTCATCTTCAACTAAATTCATCGAACCTTCAATGATATGTTCCAATTCTCGTACGTTTCCAGGCCAATCATATGCATACAAGAATTCTCTTACATGTACATCTAGATCCGTTACGCCAAGTCCAAATTGAATGTTGTACTTTTCGATAAAGTGCTGCACAAGATCAGGAATATCTTCTTTTCGTTCACGTAAAGGCGGGAGACATAAAGTAACGACGCTTAATCGGTAATATAAGTCTTCCCGTAATCGATTATGTGTAATAGCTTCAAGAGGATCTTCATTAATAGTTGCTATAATACGAACATCAATTTCTTTTTCTTGTGTGCCTCCGATTCTTCGTATTGTTTTTTCTTGTATAGCTCGTAGTAACTTCGCTTGAAGTGCTGGACTTAATGAGTTGATCTCATCTAATAACAAAGTTCCTCCATTTGCTTCTTCAAATAAACCAGCTTTATCGATAGCTCCTGTAAATGCACCTCGGTTCGTACCAAATAATAAGCTTTCCATGAGTGTATCAGGTATAGCGGCACAGTTTTGTGAAATAAATGGTTTTGTTGAACGTTGACTTTCATTATGGATACTTTGTGCAAATAGTTCTTTACCGGTCCCTGTTTCTCCTACGAGAAGTATGGATGAGGATGTACGAATTACTCTCTTTGCTTCTGTAATGACAGATTGAATAGCATTAGAATCACCGATTATGTGATCAAAGGTAAACTTATTATTTTGTTTTCGAGAAAGGTTCGTTTTCATTGTTTTTTTGAAATGGCTAATCTCTGTTGAAATTTCAATAGCGCCTTTAATTTTTCCGTTTTCTATTATAGGGAAAGTATTGTTAATTGTTGTAATTTCTTGCCCTTTATTGTTAAAATACGTTTGTTTTATATTTTTGTTTGTTTTTCCTAATTTTAATGCCTCTATTAGAGTACTATTTTTATTTTCTTCAAATGCGAATACTTCTAAAGGACTTTTATATAGCACATCTGAGCGTTCCATTGATTCAATTTCCATCATTTTGCGGTTATAGATAATCGTTTTACTTTCCTCATTAATAATATGAATCCCGATATCGAGCTCATTGAGTAAAGTTTCATATAGCATATTCATTTCAATGATCTGTTTAAAATTAATTTCTTCTGTACGCATAGATTATCTTCTCCTCATTTCACCCTATGAAGACTGACTTTTTATAATTTTATTAAAATTCTTATAAAATCGCAAAATTTTTTTGCTATTTTCCCTTTAAAACTTCTCAAATGATAGAAAAATTTTGCGGTTATGAAGATTTTTTTTTGAGAAACCTTCATTTTAAATAGGAATTGGAGATTGGTACGCATTTTGCATAAATAATAGTTGAAATCTCTAAAGGAGGGATATGCAACGTTTCAGTACCGATTAATAAGAAGGAGGAGTTTATAAAGTGAAGATGGTTATAGAAGGCGTGTATAGTCCTTGTTACGGGAAAGTAGAGAAGTTATTTGTTACGGAAAGTTCTTACGTATACGAGTGGGAGAAATTAGCGTTAATTGAAACAATAGATAAACAGAAAGTAGAAATTAAAGTAGGAATCAGTGGATATATCGAATCATTAGAAGTAGTAGAAGGACAAGCTATCGCTGATAAAAAGTTATTAATAACAGTGAGGGATGATCTTTTAATAACAGGTAGTGATTGATACTATGTATTTTGCTCTTTTCAATAATTATTCTTATTATGAACATTTTTAAAAACGCTTACATGAAATGGGTTTCCAAAGTGAAAAGGGGGGATTTATATGATGGATCAAAACCAAGGGTTAAAAAGGGAATTGAAAAGCAGGCACATCTTTATGATTGCACTTGGAGGAGTTATTGGTACCGGTCTTTTTTTAGGATCTGGGTATACAATTCATGAAGCTGGGCCTGGAGGAGCGATTGTAGCGTATCTTGTTGGAGGATTTGTTATGTATTTAACGATGCTCTGTCTTGGAGAGTTAGCTGTTGCGATGCCTGACGCAGGATCTTATCAAACGTATGCTACAAAGCACATTTCCCCTGCAGCGGGTTATGTAGTCGGCTGGATGTCATGGCTAAACTGGTCTGCTACGATAGGTATTGAACTGATTGCAGTTAGTATTTTAATGAAACGATGGTTTCCTGATGTACCGTCATGGATTTGGTGTGTAGCGTTTGCGGTGCTTCTCTTTGCTATCAATGCGTTATCTTCAAGAAGTTTTGCAGAAGTTGAATTTTGGTTTGCAAGTATTAAAGTAATTACAATCATTGCATTTATTATTTTAGGCGGGGCAGCAATGTTTGGTTTTCTAGATATGAAAGGAAATGAACCAGCACCGATGTTCTCTAGCTTTACTGATTATGGTGGGTTGTTTCCAAATGGATTATCAGCCATTTTAATTACGATGATTGCAGTTAATTTTTCCTTCCAAGGAACGGAACTAGTTGGTATTGCAGCTGGAGAGAGTGAAAATCCAGAGAAAACGATTCCGAAGGCAATTAATAATACAGTTTGGCGTATACTTGTGTTCTTTGTATTATCTATTTTCATTCTTGCAGGCTTATTCCCTTGGCAGCAAGCGGGAGTGATAGAAAGTCCATTCGTAGTTGTATTTGATAAAATTGGTATTCCTTATGCAGCCGATATTATAAATTTCGTTATTATTACAGCGGTTCTATCCGTTGCGAATTCAGGATTATATGCAACTTCTCGTATGCTATGGTCTATGTCTAATCAAGGAATGATTAGTCCAATTTTCGGTAAGTTATCTAAAAATGGTGTTCCTATTTATGCATTGATTGTAAGTACAATTGTAGGTTGCCTTTCATTACTATCAGGTATTTATGCGGAAGATACAGTTTATTTATGGCTACTTTCTATTGCCGGGTTCGGGGCGATATTAGTTTGGGCATCTATTGCTCTATCTAACTTGTTGGCTAGAAGGTCATACATTAAGCAGGGCGGGGATGTGAAGGACTTGAAATTTAAAACACCGCTGTATCCATTCGTACCACTGCTTGCGTTAGTATTAAATGTAACAGTAATTGTTGGTATGGCTTTTATTCCAGAACAAAGAATGGCATTATATTGTGGTATTCCATTTATGATTGTTTGTTTACTGTTTTACCGTGCGACAAGAAATAAGGCACGTAAGGTAGAACATATTGAAAAAACGAATACAACAGAGGCAGAAAGTTTGTAAATATATTAGAAACTTATGCTAAAAAAAGAGACTGTAAAATTGTAAACAGTCTCTTTTTTTGTGACAATAAAGCTGGAAACATACTATGTATGCAAAGGGGAACTAGCGATGAATCAAGAAGTTTCACAGCTATTAGAACAGATTGATTTACGAAAAGATGAGTTACTAGAGCTTACAAAGACTTTAATTCGTTTTGAAACACCAGCACCGCCGGCGAGAAACACAAATGAGGCGCAAGAATTTGTTGCAGATTTTCTAAAAAAACGAAATTTTAGTGTTGATAAATGGGATGTATATCCGAATGACCCGAACGTTGTTGGGGTGAGAAAAGGGCTAGAAAGTGACACACATAAAAGTCTTATTATTAATGGACATGCGGATGTAGCAGAAGTATCGGTAGATGAAGCGTGGGAAACCAATCCGTTTGAGCCATTTATAAAAGATGGTTGGTTAGTTGGACGTGGTGCGGCGGATATGAAAGGAGGACTGGCTGGAGCACTATTTGCTATTCAACTGTTACAAGAAGCTGGCATTGAATTACCTGGAGATTTAATCTTTCAATCAGTAATTGGGGAAGAAGTTGGAGAAGCAGGTACACTTCAATGCTGCAAAAGAGGTTATGATGCTGATTTTGCAGTCGTAGTGGATACAAGTGATTTACATATGCAAGGACAGGGCGGCGTAATTACTGGATGGATTACTGTGAAAAGCCCCCAGACGTTTCATGATGCAACACGCAGGCAAATGATTCATGCTGGAGGACGTTTATTCGGAGCGAGTGCGATTGAAAAAATGATGAAAATTGTACAAAGTTTACAAGAATTAGAGCGTCATTGGGCAGTTATGAAAACATATGAAGGTTATCCATCTGGAACAACAACAATTAACCCAGCTGTTATTGAAGGCGGACGGCATGCAGCATTTATTGCGGATGAGTGCCGGTTATGGATAACGGTGCACTTCTATCCGAATGAAACACATGAACAAATAATAAAAGAAATTGAAGAGTATATTGAGAAAGTAGCGGCTGCCGATCCATGGTTAAGTGAAAATCCACCACAATTTAAGTGGGGCGGAGAATCAATGATTGTGGATCGTGGCGAAATTTTCCCTTCTTTAGAAGTAGATAGTGAACATGAAGCAGTAAAAACTCTTAGCTCAGTACACGAATCAATTCTATCTAAAAATGCAATTTTAGATATGTCTGCAACGGTAACGGATGGTGGTTGGTTTAGTGAATTTCATATTCCAGCTGTTATTTACGGACCAGGTACATTAGAAGAAGCTCATTCAATAAATGAGAAAGTTGAAGTAGAACAGTTAATTGAATTTACAAAAGTAATAACAGCATTTATATATGAATGGTGTCACACGAAAAAATAGATTAGTGTGTTGAAATCGTACAGGTATGTATACTTGTACGATTTTTTAGTGAACTATTTCAGAGTTGAACAGAAACAACTGAAATAGTTCTTTATTTTTCTATGTTTTTCGTTTTAGTTCGATTAATTTTTCTTTCGCTAATTCAACAGCAATTGCATCATCTAAATAGCCAATTGGAAAGAGATAGTCGGGAATAATATCTGTCGATAAAATGAAATACAGTAATGCGCCTCCAAGAACTGCACGCTCTTCTTTTGAGATAGTTTCATTGCAAAATTGTTGATACATATCGGTTAATTGTTCAATAAAAGGACCAGCGCTATCAATTTGTTCTAATTTACTCGCGAAACTTTCATGAATACGTTTTTCACCTTCTGTTGTCTGAGCATAGCGTTCATAGTTTTCAAGTTCTTGTTTTACGCGAGTTGTTGTATAGTCAAAATCGAATAAGTTAGAGGATTGCAGCGTTTGCTGAATTGTATCAAGAGATGTGTACATATCCGTCTTTTCTTTATTAATGTGAGGAGAATCAGGATACATTTCATCAAATAACAATTGGGGTGGAACTTGCAAACATTCTGCAAATTTTTGTAGATGTTTTTGTTTTGGCGGTTGTTTACCATTCATAATTCTTGAGATTGTTGCGGGATCAATATTTGTATGCATTCCTAATTGACGCATGGATAAGGCACGTTCTTTTAAAAGTTTTTTTATTAATGTACTAAGCCGCTCATTTGGGTTTTCTTTAGGCATAGTGAAGGCACTCCTTTTTTATTGTTGAAAAAATGTTGAGCATTTCTTACATGTATATGAAACAGACAGGCACAGTTGCTCAACATTTTCATAATATGCATTGAAAAGTGAGAAAAAGGGGTGGCTGTTTATGAGTACGGCAGGTCTATTTTCAATTTTTTTAATCGGTATTGCTTCTAATTTAGATAATGCAGGTGTTGGGATTGCATATGGCATTCGTAAAATTCGAATTTCGTGGCTTAACAATTTTATCATCGCATTTTTTGGTTTTTTATTTACTTTATTAGCTGGCTTTTTTGGGAACTGGATAGCGTTATTTATTTCAGAGTTTACTGCAAACCTAATTGGAGCAATCGTTTTAGGTATAATCGGTGTGTTTATTTTGTGCCAGCCTTTCTTGGGGCAAAGAAATACTGTAGGTTCTAAAGATGGTAATGTACTTATGGGCATTTTACGTGATCCAGAAAAAGCAGATTTTGATGGTTCTAAAACAATTAGTTTTTCAGAAGCAATTGTTTTAGGGGTTGCGTTGTCTATTAATAATATTGCAGGTGGATTTGACGCTGGGGTAACAAACTTGAATCTGTGGCTTACAGCAACTATTTCTGGGGTGTTTAGTTTTATTTGTATTAGTGGTTTTGCTTATGTAGGAAAACGATTTTTAGCAGAATACTTAGGGAAATGGGCTACTGTTATTGCGGGCGTGCTATTAATTCTTATTGGGATAGATCAGTTATTGTGAGGAGAACAGAAAACAATATTCGAGTATTTCCTTGGAAATATGGCAAAGGATTGCATATATCGACGTACTTTTCTCCATACTAATACGGATTTCTTTTAAAGAAAGGGTGATCTGTATGGGACGCGGAAAAGCATTTGATCATAAGAAAAAAGGGCATGACCATCAACCGCCTAAAGGTGCGTTTATTCATAAAGATGTAAATGAACATACTTTAGAAGAGGAAGAGCTACCAGTAAATATTGAGGCGTATAAAAATAGTTTAAAAAAACATTAAAAGCACCTACATAGGTGCTTTTTCAACGTATATCTTCAATTAGTTGTTCCGATTCTTCATGCATACTGTACTCACTTAAAACTTGAATACAGAGCCACTTTAATTCTTCGATAGTATGTTCAAGTTCTTCAGGAAGCACATGATGAATGTCTTCAAGTCCCATTCCGAAATGAATAAGTTCAAGTACTTGATCATCGATGTTCCGATCCATTAGTAGTTCAAGTACTTCTAAATTGAATATGTATCGGTGAGCTTCATCGAGTGAAACCACTTTTAACTTCAAGCTTTCTACAATACTCAATATAAAAAGAAGAATCGTTTTTTCAAGAACAGGCTGTTTTTCCATTTGAAATATTAGTTTCATCTTTCACACCTCCACATATAGCGCTAGGTTGTACTATATTATTCAGGAGGGGGGAGCAAATATGCATGATATAGAGAAACTTTTAGTACTGTTTTGTAAGGGGATGGATAGCGGATAAAGTTGAGGTTTTTATGAAATGAAAAAAATCCTGCTAGTATAGCAGGATAACTCTGAGTTAAAAAATGCTCCAACCTTCTTGAGCAGAAAGAAGTTCAAGAATTTTAAAACCAGCGATACTATTTCCGTTTGCATCTAAAGCCGGTCCGAAAATGCCAATTCCCATTTCTCCTTTTACGCAGCCGAAAATGCCACCAGCTACGCCGCTTTTTGCGGGGATACCAACGCGGATCGCAAATTCACCAGACTCGTTATACATACCACATGTAACCATAAATGTTTTACAGATTTTTGTAATATGTTTAGGGATAATTTGTTTTTTCTTATATGGATCATATCCATCCATCGCAAAAATTAAGCCGATACGTGCTAAATCGATACAGTTTACTTCAACTGCACATTGTCGAGTGTATAAATCCATAAGTTCTTCGATGTCACAATCGATAATTCCGTTTTGTTTCATGTAGTAACAAAGTGAACGGTTTAAGTAAGCTGTCTCTAATTCTGAATTGGCAACTTTAGAAGAATAATTAATGGTAGGATTATCTGTTATTTCACGTACAAAATGAAGGATGCGCTCCATTTTTTTTTCATTATCTTTTCCTGTTAACATGCTTGTAATAGCTAGTGCCCCTGCATTAATCATTGGATTAAGTGGCTTAGAAGGACTTGTCGTTTCTAACTTAATAATAGAGTTGAATGGATCACCAGTTGGTTCCATTCCAACTTTAGAAAATACATATTCTTCACCACGATCTAAAAGGGCAAGTGCAAGTGTAATTACTTTTGAAATACTTTGAAGAGTAAATAGTGTTTGTGAGTTGCCAGCATGGATATATTCTGTTTCTTTATGGAAAATGGCAATCCCTAAATCGTCTGGATTTGCATTTCCTAGTTCGGGGATATAAGTAGCAAGCTTTCCTTTTTTCGTATATGGTTTTACTTGTTCTAACAACTGTTGTAAGTTGTTTGTTTCAATGCACTGCATAGTACCAACGCTCCTATTTCGAATTAACTACGTTTACTTTTCCCGATATGCTCGGAAATAAATAATAACATGAAAAGGTGGAATGATAAAACGAAAGTTACATGTTCTATAGTAGGTATTTCGTTTCGAGTATTCTATATTAAAAAAGGAGAATTTTCCTTTTATATAACAGTTTGGAAATAGGAGATTTATCCATAAAAAATTCAAAAATAAAAACTACACATCTATACAACTATATGTTATTATGGTTATGTAAATAGAAAGCGTTTTCTAAGGCGTACTTATAATGATAACGATTTCATAAATTGAATTAGGGGGAATTAAAATGTTGCAGTTTCTACAACGTATTGGTAAAGCGTTAATGCTTCCAATCGCAGTGCTACCAGCAGCAGGATTATTGCTTCGTCTAGGACAACCAGATGTATTTGATATTCCTGTTATGGCACAGGCCGGTGCAGCAGTTTTTGATAATTTAGCACTTATTTTTGCAATTGGTATTGCAATCGGTTTGTCTGTTGATGGTAGTGGTGCAGCAGGTCTTGCAGGTGCAATTGGTTATCTAGTTATGAAAAACAGTATTGATGCACTTAGTAAGGGATATTCTACTGTAGAATTACAAGATAAATTAGGCAAAGTTCAAGATTTAATAGGTAATAGCGCTAATGTAGATCCATCTAAGCTTGCAGATACAATGACACAGGTATCTAAGGCAGCCGAATTATCGACTAAAGTGGATATGAAAGTTTTAGGTGGTATTATTGTCGGTGTTATAGCAGGACTTCTTTATAATAAATTCCATAAGATTAAACTTCCAGAATGGTTAGGGTTCTTTGCTGGAAAACGCTTCGTTCCGATTGTTACATCGGTTGTGATGTTACTATTAGGAATTCTATTCGCACAAATTTGGCCAGCAATTCAAAATGCTATCGATGCATTAGCTCATGGAATTGTTAATTTAGGGGCAGTTGGTTCAGGTCTATTTGGTTTATTAAACCGTCTATTAATTCCAATCGGTTTACACCACGTAATGAACACATACTTCTGGTTCGTACTTGGTGACTTTACAAATGCAGCAGGTAATGTTGTAAATGGTGATATTGCTCGCTTCCTTGCAGGAGATAAAACAGCGGGTATGTTTATGACTGGTTTCTTCCCAGTTATGATGTTCGGTTTACCAGCAGCATGTTTCGCAATGATTGCGGCTGCTAAACCAGAAAAACGTAAAATGGTTACAGGTATGTTAGGTGGTCTAGCATTAACTTCATTCTTAACTGGTATTACAGAACCAATTGAATTCTCATTCATGTTCTTATCACCAGTATTATATGGTATTCATGCTGTATTAACAGGTCTGTCTCTATTTATTACAACAACTCTTGGCATTCACGATGGTTTCACATTTAGTGCCGGTGCAATCGATTACTTCTTAAACTTCGGTATTGCAACAAAACCAGTATTACTGGCGGGAGTCGGTTTAATTTACGCAGTAATTTATTTCGTTGTATTTTACTTCTTAATTAAGAAGTTCGATCTAAAAACTCCTGGTCGCGAAGATGACGACGAGCTAGCTGAAGAGGGTGACGCACCTGTTGCAGGTTCAATTGGTGAAACTTACGTAGCAGCTTTAGGTGGAAAAGAAAACTTAACAGTTATTGATAACTGTGCAACACGTCTACGCTTACAAGTGAAAGATGCTGGTCAAGTAAACGAAGCAGCATTAAAACGTGCTGGTGCAAAAGGTGTTATGAAATTAAGTAACACGAGTGTCCAAGTTATCGTAGGTACAAATGTTGAATCTGTTGCCGATGATATGAAAAAACACGTATAAATAATGAGATAAGAGGATATCCCAAAAGATTGATAACATCAATTTTTTTAGAGGATATCCTCTTTTTTATGTTAACGATTTAACGGGAATCTTACTTTTGTAAATTTTCTTTTTCTTTTTTATACATATAGGTTGGTAATATGTGCAGTGCGTGATAAAGTAGGGATGATATAGAATAGAGTATCCATAATCTGCTAAAATAAATCTTTAGTAGAGGAAGTAAATTATTGGTGAGTAAGGGGAAAAAAGCAATCATGGATCAGGAAAAAAATAATGCGAATGGGAAAGCACGTCGGCCGATTGTATACATAAAAAGAACAATCATTCTCGTCTTACTATTTTCACTTGTATATTTCATGTATACAAAAATTGTTGCGCATAATAAGAAAGAAGAAACTTTAAAAGCAGCGGCAGAAATGAAGAAACAAGAAGAGCTGAAAAAGAAAGAAGAAGAAAAAAAGAAACAAGAAGCACAAAAACAAAAAGAGCAGGAAGAACAAGAAGAACAAGAAGAACAAGAAGAACAAGTGAAGCAAGCACAAGCTGTGGAAAAGCCTGCTGAGGGACCACCTCAAGAAATTAATGAAAACGCTCAATTAGATCAATATTTACAAAACGCAGGATTTAGCGGAACAGCTGTTATTGTGAAGAACGGAAAAGTTCTTTTGAATAAAGGATACGGTATGGCGAACAAAGAGAAACAAGTACCGAATAATTCAGAGACAACTTTTTATATTGGTTCTATTTCAAAGGCATTTGTAGCGACTGCTATTATGCAATTAAAGGATCAAAATAAATTAAATGTAGAGGATACGGTTGCAAAGTATGTTCCAGATTTCCCTCAAGGTAATGGGATTCAGTTAAAGCATTTACTAACACATACATCAGGAATTCCAGAGTATGAGCAAGGAACAGAGGATATTTCTCATGAAGAACTGATAAAACGAATAGGAAAGCAAAAGCGTGTTGGGAGCCCAGGAGAGAAATGGAAATATTCCGATTCGAACTATTCGATACTCGCCTATATCGCTGAGAAGGTAAGTGGACAACCGTTAGAAGACTATATTAAACAACATATTTTTGCTACTGCGGGTATGAAACATTCTGGTTTCGGTAAAGCGTTAGAGCAAACAAGGTTCCCATCAACAGGTTATAAAATAGTAAATAACAATATGACAACACCTAATATTCCAAGTATGTCACAACTATATGGTTGTGGTGATATATATACGAGTGCACATGATTTATATTTATTTAATGAAGCACTCTTCTCTGGAAAGCTGATTTCAAAAGAGAGTTATAATCAAATGTTTACGGCTGTGAAAAAGGATTACGGATTTGGTTGGTATGTAGACCCGGGAAGTTATTCGAATCACGGTGTAATGCCAGGATGGAATTGTTTAAATGGATTTAGCAAAAACGGAAGTGTGTATGTCGTTTTATTATCTAATATTCAAAATAATATTAAATCGTTTGGTAAAGTGAATAACGACATTTATACGATGTTGCGAAATATTGAAGTGTAAGAGGCTATCCTATTGGATAGTCTTTTTTTATTGAGGAAGTGTAGGGGCAATGGGATAATGAAATAAAGTGAAACTTTAATCAGTGGGGGATTCTTCATCCCTCACTGATTATTAGCCCTCACCAATCGGGCTTTTACGGGCAGTCGATCCCCACCTAACTTCTTTGCTTTCGCTGAATTTTGAAGTGGGGGTCTTACTGCCCGGCGAATAGCGGGATAAATGGAAAAGGGGGAGGAGTATGAGTATAGATAGGCATCACGCACGTAATGCAAAACGCATTTTTTTTGTATCTATTATTGTATGGGTTATTGTCACAATTGTATTAGTGATGGAATATAAAAAAGGGACGCTATTCACTTCGGAGAAAGAAAATTTGAAATTAATAAGTGTTGTAATACCGGCATTTGGATTATTCATATATAGCTTTATGGAAAAACGAAGATCAAAAATACTTAAAAAGGAAATTTATAATATAGAGAATTCTGAATTATTTGAGCAGCAAAAATTTGTTGTTCGTAAAGAGGTAGGGATATTTCAAGTAATAACGTACTTTGGATTAGATGGCAGTGCATTAGGTTTTTTAAAAGAAGAGTATGATTTTGTTATTCAACGTGTATGGCAAGTTGTACTTTCTTTTCTTTTAAAGGGACTACATAAGCAACAATTTTATTTATATAATCACTCGGGAGAAAGATTGTTGCGTGTTCAAAAGGAGATGGGAGTACGAAACTTCTATACTTTTTCTAATATAGATGGAAAGAAAATTGGAGAGTTGAAACAAGTACTAAGTTTAACAAAGTGGGAATGGACCTTTTTAGGGATGGATGGTGAAGAAATTGGTAAAGTGGCTGGCGATTTCTCAGCAACAATGCAGAAAATAGATTGGCGAGATGGAACGCATATTGATGTAAAAGAAGATGGTATTCCTTTAGAAGCTGTTAAGTATTTCTCGGCAAGTGGTGGTTCACTTGTTACAGCTTCTATAAGTGAACAGGCAGAATTACCACGAGCGGTTTATTATAGTGCAGCTGCCATTGTTACAATTAAAAATTAAAATATACATAAAGATAGATGGGATACCATCTATCTTTTTTGTGTGACTAGAAAAGATGGTTTCTTTGAAAAATGTATGCCTTACCTATCACAAAAAAAGCCTGTTCTGTATACATTAAGATGTATGGATGTGTTTTTATACTTTAAAAATAATAGGAGGAGAAGTGTATGTGTTTGTTCGGTAAGTATTGGAAAAAGCTATCGAGATTGTTTAATAGACAATTAGATTATTTTTTAGATAATAAGTTATTGCCTGCTGTGGAGAGACTTTTATTTTCACAAAACTTCGCGAGATTTATTCAAAGAAACTCTAAGCAAGCTACGGAAGAAGTTATTGAATCAAGTAGATTTCAATCTATTATTTGTAACATTTTAAAAGAATGTAATACATCACCTTTTAAAGAAATTGCAGAGCAGTATTTGGGTAAAAACGTAGAGATTACTGTGACAGTTGGACAGTTAACGGGTGTGATTGTAGCAGTTGGTGATGATTTCTTAACACTGCAAGAAGGAATAGGAACAGAAGTTTTATTACCATTTACAAGTATTATATCAATTAAAGAAGCGTAAGAAAGGAGAGTTATATATGTTATTTACTGATGAATTACGTAACCATGTTGGTGAACTAGTGCAAGTTGTGACAGCTGTAGAAATCATTGCAGGCGTTCTTTTATCTGTGACGGATGGGGCAGTAATTGTTCGTACTTCTCCTTCTTATGGACCACCAGAAGATGTAGTTGTACGTATTCCGATTATTGCTTATGTTCGCTTGGAAGGGTAAGCGTGATACAAGTATGAGAGTGTCAGTTGTTATTCCAGTGCATAATGAAGCAAGTACTTTATCAAAAGTTTTAGTAGAAGTAAGGAAGTTGGAACCATATGAAATTATCATAGTAGATAATGGATCGACAGATGGTACGAAAGAAATAGCGTTACAGCATAATTGCCGTGTGATTTATTATAGATATTCTCTTGGTAATGATGTGGGACGGGCAATTGGTGCTAGAGAAGCAAAAGGTGAAATTGTTTTATTTTTAGATGGCGATATCATCATGAAAAGTGAAGAATTATACAATTTTATTAAAGGAATACAGCAAGGACATGAGATTGTTTTAAATAATTTAACATGGTCCGTTTATTTGAAGATGAGACCGCATTATACGACGGTTGGAAAATATATGTTAAACCGTTATTTGAACAAAAAAGAATTTGTTGTAGGATCTTTAATTGCGATACCACATGCGATAAGTCGTGAAGTGATTGAAGAACTAGGGTGGTGGAATTTAGCGGATCCAGCACTATTTCAAGCGATGGCGATGTCTAGAGGAGTAGATATTTCTGATATGGCTTCAGTTGATGTCATTTACACAAATAAAGTTCGTCCTGTCCATACGGGCACATCACCTGGCTCTCCTTATCCGAAAGCGACTAGTCGTATTATGGGTGATCATTTGCGAGCTTTACAATACGTAATCGAAACATACGGTAATCGCGGTGGTTTTTCAGAGGGCAATAAAGATAGGGAGTTTGTAGGAAAGTATAAACCAGTTTTATTACAAAAGAAAAAAGCGAAATATAGTGCCATTATCCCAGTATCAGAAGAGAAAACAACTATAAGGTCTGTTATACAAGAAGTGAAAAAAGCAGGTGTAGATGAAATTATAGTTGTTGTGAATGGAGCTGCCGTAAAGACCATTAAACAAGTAAAGCTAGAGAATGTTATTGTTGTTGAGTTGGATGAAGTGCTTGGGCATAATGTAGCACGGGCGATAGGGGCCATGTATGCTACGGCAGATATTTGTTTATTTGTTGATAGTGATTTTGTTATTCCAGCAACAAATTTAATTCTATTTTTGCGTGCTATTGAAGATGGAAGTGATGTGGCATTAAATGATTTACAGTGTTTATTAGATATGTTTCATCCAGCAGATCCAATTAGCATGGGAAAATATTTTGTGAATTTGATAGCGAAGCGACCAGATTTATGGAATAACTCATTAACAGCAGTACCACACGCTATGCATAAAAAAGTAATAGAGAAAATTGGTTATGATTCTCTTGTGATTCCTCCATTAGCTCAGGTGAAAGCTATTTTAGAAGGATTCTCTATTACAGCAGTAGAGTTAGTAGATGTTATAAAAACAAATCGAGTACGTCCAGAGCAACACGAATTTGTAAATGGGCGTATTTCAGCATTTGATCGTATTTTCGGTGATCAAATTGAGGCGATTGCGTATTTATTACAATGTACAGACGAACGCGGTGGCTTTACGGATGGAGATAGAGCTAGAGATATCATTCAACAATTGAGAAGGGAAGAAGAGAATACAAATGAATAGTAGTAAAGTAGCTATTATTGGCTTAGGGTATGTTGGCCTTCCTTTAGCAGTCCATTTTGCAGAGAGAGGGCATACAGTACTTGGGTTAGATAAAGATATTAGAAAAATAGAATCAATTATAAAAGGAGAAAGCTATATTCCGGATGTTTCTTCTAAAGAGTTACAAAGTTTATTGGTGAAAAAAAAATTAATAGTGAACACACCGGATCAAGGCATTGCTGATTTTCAAAATAGTGATTATGTTATTGTTACTGTCCCGACTCCAATTAATGAACAAAGAGAACCAGACTTAAGTGCCCTCATTTCAGCCTCACATTATATACAACAAAACCTTCAAAAAGGACAAACCTTCATTTTTGAAAGCTCCACATATCCAGGTACACTCGAGGAAGTTATCATTCCTATTATTTCTCAAACAGGTAAAAAGGTAGGAGAAGATTTCTATATCGGATATTCCCCTGAGAGAATTGATCCGGCTAATAGTCACTATTCTGTTCAAACGATTCCAAAAGTTATTAGTGGACAAACAGAAAAGTGTAAACAAAAAGTTCAGGAGTTGTATAGCACTACATTTGATGTCGTTGTTCCAGTTAGTTCTCCGAAAGTAGCGGAAATGTGTAAGTTATTTGAAAATATTCAGCGCCTAGTCAATATTTCATTAGTAAATGAGTTAAACACACTATGTGAAAGTTTAGGAATTGATTTTTATGAGGCGATTGAAGCCGCATCTACAAAACCGTTTGGATTTACCCCATATTGGCCAGGACCAGGAATAGGAGGACATTGTATTCCAGTAGATCCTTTATATTTCCAATGGAGAATAAAAAGGAATGGGGAAATTAGTCAATTAATTGAGGCTGCACATGTGATTAATGAAGAAATGCCAGAGAAAATAGTCCGGAAAGTAAAAGGCATGGTGCAATCACCTGCATCAGTTTTAATTGTAGGAATTGCATATAAGAAAGATGTAAATGATTTGAGAGAATCACCGGCTTTACCAATTATTGAATTGTTACTAAAAGAAGGATATGAAATCGAATATCACGATCCATATATTTCTTCTGCAAAGTTTGAAGGCAAGGTGTACCAATCTGTTTCTTTGGATGAACATGTCGTTAAACAAGCGGGTTGTATATTAATTTTAACTGATCACTCTAATATCGATTGGAAGCTTTTTAAAGGTATGAAGCGAGTAATAGATACACGTGGAATTATAAAGAAGGTGAGTGTATGAGTAAGAAATGTTTAATTACAGGTGGAGCAGGATTTATTGGTTCACATTTAGCTGAAGAGCTGGTGAAAAGAGGGTATGGGGTTACGATCGTTGATAACTTCTATAAAGGGAAAAATAAATATCATGATGAGTTAATGAAAGAAATTCGAGTTATTCCAATAAGTGTTTTAGATAAAAATTCTATTTATGAATTAGTAAACCAACATGATGTAGTGTTTCATTTAGCAGCAATTTTAGGCGTGAAAACGACAATGGAAAAGAGTATAGAGCTTATTGAAACGAATTTTGATGGAACGAGAAACATTTTACAAGCAGCGCTAAAAGAAAAGAAGAAAGTGGTCTTTGCTTCTACTTCAGAAGTATATGGTAAGGCAAAGCCACCCTTCTCTGAAGAGGGAGATCGATTATACGGGGCAACTTCTAAAATACGCTGGAGTTATGCAGTGTGTAAAACATTAGAAGAAACATTATGTTTAGGATACGCATTAGAAGGTTTACCGGTAACGATTGTTCGTTATTTTAATATTTATGGTCCAAGAGCGAAAGATGGTCCGTATGCAGGGGTAATCCCACGATTTATTAGTGCGGCTTTGCAAGGAGAAGACATTCTCGTATATGGAGATGGAGAGCAGACACGTTGTTTTACGTATGTAAGTGATGCGGTAGAGGCAACGATTCGAGCGATGGATGAGAATGTAAATGGTGAAATTATTAACATAGGTTCTGACAATGAAAAGAGTATAAAAGAAGTGGCAGAAGTAATTAAAAAGCTAACGAAATCCTCTTCAAAGATTGTTCAAGTTCCTTTTGAAGAGGTGTACCCACATGGCTTTGAAGAAATTCCAAATAGAAGACCAGATGTTGCGAAATTAAGAGAACTTGTTCAGTTTCAAGCAGAAGTAACATGGGAAGAAGGATTGAAAGAAACTATTAAGTGGTTCCGTGAAGAAAATAATGGCTAAGTCACTATCGGTCATTATACCTGTATATAATGAAGTTGAAACGATTTCAGATGTTATCCAATCGGCAAAAGGATTAAATCCAATAGAGATTATTGTAGTAGCAAACGGTTGTAACGATGGTACAGAAGAGGTTGCTGATCGTTTAGGGTGTAAAGTAATCAAGTATATAGAGCTACTAGGGAACGATGTTGGCCGCGCGATTGGCGCAAAACACGCGATAGGTGATGTATTACTATTTATAGATGGTGATTTTGCTATTCAAACTTCAAAATTACAATTATTCCTGAATCCGATTTTACATGATCAGGCCGACATCGTTTTAAATAATTTGGACGCATTATTTTTAAAGAAACAAAAACCGCATTCTATTACCGTATGGCGCCAAATATTAAATGCAATGTTAGAGCGTGAAGAATTAAAAATTGATTCCTTATTAGATGCACCTCATGCGCTGACGAAAGAGGTCGTTCAAAGCATCGGATATGAATGTTTTGTTAATCCTATTTTGGCTCATTTACGCCTCGTTCAAAGCGAATGGAGAATTAGTCGACATTGTGCAATTGACGTTATTACGCCAAATAAATTTCGGCCGGCCGAGCATGCTGCATATGGCACGGGTCTTTCGCAATCTGAAAAACGGATGATAGGTGATCATATAGAAGCTGTAGCGGAGCGAATAGTAGGTAGTGATGAGCGCGGAGGATATTATGATGGAAATAGGAAAAGAGATAGTGTCTATCATACTTTAGATTTCGAAGATCTTTATCAAGGATGGGGCATTACATCTAAATTGTATAAAGGAAAGCAATTATCAGTCATTATTCCTGTACAAGATGAAGAGAAAACAATTGGAAATGTTATAGAAGAGCTTCGCAAAATTGAACCTTTTGAAATTATCGTTGTTGTAAATGGTTCGTCTGATAAAACAGCAACGATTGCAAAAGACAAGGGAGCAACAACAATTGTATATAAAGAAGCACTTGGCAACGATGTGGGACGTTCACTTGGGACTTATTTCGCCAAAGGAGAAATTGTATTATTTATAGACGGTGATTTTGTTATTCCAGCTAGTGAGCTATATCCATTTGCAAAAGCTATTGCAGATGGAATGGATGTCGCATTAAATGATCTAAATCATTATTTAGATTTAAGAGTACCGCTTCATCTTGTAACTGCATTTAAATATGCATTAAATTTAGCTTGTGATAGAAAAGATTTAGGAGTAGGATCTCTTATCGCTGTACCTAATGCGTTTAGCCAGAAGTGTTTGAAATCAATTGGGTATAGGTCTTTATTGTCACCTTGCGTAGCGCAAGTGAAAGCTATTCTTTCAGGATTCGAAATTGCGTGTGTAAGTCGTGTAGAGGTCGATAAGATGAACCGCATTCGTCCCAGTGAACATTTTGCAAAAATAGGTCATCCTCCAGCTGTCTTGCGAATTATAGGTGATCATATAGAAGGATTAGAGCAATTAATTGTATTAGAAGGTAGCCGTGGTGGATTCTATGATGGGAATAGAAAAAGAGATGTTTTAGAGTAGTAACAAAAAAAGTGTACAACATATGTACACTTTTTTGTTCTGTTATAAAAACTATAACAGATTAGGAGATAAGAGTATTACAGCTCTACAATGGGTATTGTTCTTATATTACAAAATAGGACTCGTATTTAAGGATACCAAAAAAATACAATTAAGGAAAGGGTTAATTATAAAGACTTTTAAGTGAAGTTAACACTGTGCATATAGTAGTTTGCTCAACATTTCACAAACATGTCACAACTATTTCGTTCACTTTAGCAAAAAAGTAGTATTCTAAGTGTGTAAGCTGTTATATAAAAAATCTTAGTCCTGTACTAATCAAAAATGGAGGAGATTAGGATGACTCAAGTATTAGAAAATGTTAAAAACGCATGGGAAAACTTTAAAGGTGAAAAATGGAAAGCAGAGATTGATGTTCGCGATTTCATTTTAAATAATGTAAACGTTTTCGAAGGAGACGAATCTTTCTTAGCGGGAGCAACTGAAGCAACGAAACAACTTTGGGATCAAGTAATGGATTTAACAACGAAAGAACGTGAAAACGGTGGCGTTCTTGATATGGATACAAAAATTGTTTCTTCTATTACATCACATGAACCAGGATATTTAAATAAAGATATTGAAAAAGTAGTCGGTTTCCAAACTGAAAAACCATTTAAACGTTCTTTACAACCATATGGTGGTATTCGTATGGCGGAACAAGCTTGTGAATCTTATGGATACGAAATGGATAAAGAGCTTAGTCGTATTTTTAGAGATTGGAGAAAAACTCATAACCAAGGTGTATTCGATGCTTATACACCAGAAATGAGAAATGCACGTAAATCAGGTGTAATTACTGGTCTTCCAGATGCATACGGACGTGGACGTATTATCGGTGACTACCGACGCGTAGCATTATATGGTATTGATCATTTAATTGAAGCGAAAAAAGCTGATTTGAATTTAACTGGCGGTGTAATGAGCGAAGATACAATGCGTTTACGCGAAGAGTTATCTGAGCAAATGCGTGCACTTCAAGAGTTAAAACAAATGGCTGCTTCTCATGGCTTTGATATTTCTAAGCCAGCAACAAACACACAAGAAGCATTCCAATGGTTATACTTCGCATATCTTGCAGCAATTAAAGAGCAAAACGGAGCTGCAATGAGTCTTGGACGTACTTCTACATTCTTAGATATTTATATTGAAAGAGATTTAGCAAATGGTACTTTAACAGAAGAAGAAGTACAAGAAATTGTGGATCACTTCATTATGAAATTACGTCTTGTGAAATTTGCAAGAACACCTGATTATAATGAATTATTCTCTGGTGACCCAACTTGGGTAACTGAGTCTATCGGTGGTATGGCATTAGATGGTCGTCCATTAGTAACAAAGAACTCATTCCGTTTCTTGCATACATTAGATAATTTAGGACCAGCTCCAGAACCAAACTTAACAGTTCTTTGGTCTAAACAATTACCGCAGAACTTTAAAAACTACTGTGCGAAAATGTCTATTAAAACATCAGCAATTCAATATGAAAATGATGACATTATGCGTGCTGACTACGGCGATGACTACGGAATTGCTTGTTGTGTATCTGCAATGAGAATTGGTAAACAAATGCAGTTCTTCGGCGCACGTGCAAACTTAGCAAAAGCATTACTATATGCGATTAACGGTGGTAAAGATGAAAAATCTAAAGCACAAGTTGGTCCTGAGTACGCACCGATTACTTCTGAAGTATTAGATTATGAAGAAGTTATGCGTAAGTTTGATATGACAATGGAATGGTTAGCAGGTCTATATTTAAACACATTAAATGTTATTCATTACATGCATGATAAATATAGCTACGAACGTATTGAAATGGCACTTCATGATACAAATGTTCTTCGTACAATGGCAACAGGTATCGCGGGTCTATCTGTAGTAGCAGACTCTTTAAGTGCAATTAAACACGCAAAAGTAAAACCAATTCGTGATGAAAACGGTATTGCAGTTGACTTTGAAATCGAAGGAGATTTCCCTAAATACGGTAACAATGATGACCGTGTAGATGAAATCGCTGTAAATCTTGTAAAAACATTTATGAATAAACTTCGTAAACATAAAACATACAGAAATTCTGTTCATACAATGTCGATCTTAACAATCACATCTAACGTTGTATACGGTAAGAAAACTGGTAACACTCCAGATGGTCGCCGTACTGGAGAACCATTTGCACCAGGTGCGAACCCAATGCATGGTCGTGATACAAAAGGTGCATTAGCTTCATTATTATCTGTAGCTAAATTACCATATGAAGATGCACAAGATGGTATTTCTAATACATTCTCTATTATTCCAAAAGCACTTGGTAAAGAAGATGATGTACAAGTACGTAACTTAGTATCAATGCTTGATGGTTATGCAGTAAAAGAAGGCCATCACTTAAATATTAACGTATTTAATCGTGAAACATTAATGGATGCGATGGAACATCCTGAGAAATATCCACAATTAACAATTCGCGTATCTGGTTACGCTGTAAACTTTATTAAATTAACTCGTGAACAACAAATCGATGTAATTAATCGTACAATGCATGAAAGTATGTAAGTGAAAAAGTGTCCCTCTGCTTTTTATAAATAGCAGAGGGGGGCTGCTTCAATAAAGGAGGAAGTAACATGATAAAAGGAAGAATTCATTCTGTAGAGTCTTGTGGTACTGTTGATGGCCCAGGAATTCGTTATGTCATATTTACACAAGGGTGTTTATTACGTTGTCAATACTGTCATAATGCTGATACGTGGGAGATCGGTAAAGGAAAAGAAATAACAGTTGAAGAAGTAATGCAGGATGTGACATGTTACCTTCCTTTTATTGAAGCTTCTGGAGGCGGTATAACAGTTAGTGGTGGTGAACCATTATTACAGCTAGATTTCTTAATTGAATTATTTAAGAAATGTAAGGAAGTTGGAATTCATACAACAATTGATTCTTCGGGTGGTTGTTATTCTGAAGAACCAGAATTCCAAAATAAGCTAGATATTTTAATGGATTACACAGATTTAGTTTTATTGGATTTGAAACATATTGATTCAAAGAAACACCGTAAATTAACAGGGAAACCAAATGAACATATTTTACAATTTGCTCGTTATTTATCGGATAAAAATAAACCAATTTGGGTAAGACACGTATTAGTTCCTGGTGTTACGGATAATGAAGAGGATCTACAAAAATTATCTAGCTTTATTCAAAGCTTGTCTAATGTTCAGAAGGTTGAAGTGCTACCATATCATAAGCTTGGTGTATATAAATGGGAGGCACTTGGGCATAAATATCCACTCGCGAATGTAGAACCACCTACTGAAAAAAATGTAGAGCAAGCAAGACATATTTTACAAGCAGTCTAATCCAAATATTGGATTAGGCTTTTTGCTTTCTTTACAATAAAACCTAGAGTATGTATATAGAAAAGAGTATACTAAAAATAGAATATCCATATTTTTGTAAGGAATAAGTGGAGAAATTTACATAATTGTAAAGGGAAATCAAAATAGTAAAAAGAATTAAGAAGTAAAAGAGTGAGTATCATGGAATAGAGAACATTTGTAAGTTATTGCGAAAGCTCTTATAGGAAAGTATAATGTAAAGATATGAGCACAGATAGGATTAAGGGGTCAATCTTATATGCTTTGCATATCCACGACAGGTACATAGCTGAAAGAGAAGTATTAGAATCTGTTTATGTAATTTTTAAGGAAAATGTTTTTCCTATTGTCGTATATGCAATATGGAGAAACAATAAGCTAGGAGTGGATTTGTTTGATAAAAAACCCCAAGGTTTTAATATTAACTGCACATTACGGTAATGGTCATGTGCAAGTAGCGAAAACATTAGAACAAACATTTCGCCAAAAAGGAATTAAAGATGTAATTGTATGCGATTTGTTCGGAGAATCACATCCAGTTATAACCGATATTACAAAATATTTATATTTAAAAAGTTATACAATAGGAAAAGAATTATACCGCTTGTTTTATTATGGCGTAGAAAAAATTTATGATAAAAAAATAGCATCTTGGTATGCGAACTTTGGAAGAAAACGTTTGAAATTACTTTTACAAGCAGAGAAACCGGATATTGTTATTAATACTTTTCCGATCATAGCTGTACCAGAGTTAAAAAAGCAAACAGGTATTTCAATTCCTGTTTATAACGTATTAACGGATTTTTGTGTGCACAAAATATGGATTCATCGGGAAGTAGATCGTTATTTTGTAGCAACGGATCACGTGAAAAAAATTATGGTTGATATTGGTGTGCCCTCGGAGCAAATTGTTGAAACTGGAATTCCGATTCGTAGTAGTTTTGAGCTGAAGATCAATCCAGACATTATATATAATAAATATCAGTTATGTAAGAATAAAAAGATTTTACTAATTGTAGCAGGTGCTCATGGGGTATTAGGAAGTGTAAAAGAACTATGCCAATCATTTATGTCATTACCTGATTTACAAGTAGTTGTCGTTTGTGGAAAGAATGAAGCGTTAAAACAGGATTTATTAGGAGTACAGGAAAAAAATCCTGATGCATTAAAAGTATTTGGTTATGTTGAAAATATTGATGAATTATTCCGTGTTACTTCTTGTATGATTACGAAGCCAGGCGGTATTACGTTAAGTGAAGCGGCAGCATTGCAAGTACCTGTCATTTTATATAAGCCTGTTCCAGGGCAAGAAAATGAAAATGCGATGTACTTTGAAAGAAAAGGAGCTGCAGTTGTCATTCGTGATGATAGTGAGGTTTTTGCAAAGACAGAGGCGTTATTACAAGATGATATGAAGCTTCTTCAAATGAAAGAAGCGATGAAAAGCATTTATCGTCCGGAGCCAGCTGGTCATATTGTGGATACAATTTTGACAGAAAATCATGTAGAACCGAATCATATACCTATTAAATCACCTGCTCTTGCACAATTATTTACTTAATATGAAACCCTCTTTTATATGTTTAAAGAGGGTTCTTTATTGTTTTATAAGATAAAGTAGTAACTTATCCACATGAAGATTACGTTTTCATTAAACAGTAAAGTCGAAATATTAACAACTATATCCACATTGTCCACAATTTTTAGAAAACTATCCACAATTCTAACATTTACTATGCGTTACAACATATAAACTTGTGAAGGATTTGTTGAATTTATTCACAATTCTATAAATTGTGTGGATAACGTTATCCACACAAAAAAGGTTCCTTATAAATAAGGAACCTTTTTGTCTATTCTATCACGTAGAAAAAATATGTAATGAGAATGAATAATTAGGGGGGGAAAACTTCTAATTATTCATTCTCACTTTAAATACTTTTCGAGCGATAACCCGCTGCGCGATCTGCTTTGCGAAATTCTCGTTGGTAAAGAACTTCTTGTGTACTAGATAATGTGTTTTTTGTTTTGTCACGTTTCTTTTTATCCATTACAAATCACCTCGTGTCCTAAAGTCACTATCTATCGTTTCCAAAGACATAGGGTGATATACGTATATGGTAAAATGTTAATGATTAATTATTTTTTCTGTAAATTTAGATTATGCTTCTTTTAATTGGTGAGCATCTTGGAACGTTGTATCTCGCATTGTAGCAAGTGTATATTGATCTTTTGGGATTTCATATAAGTTATATACTTCTTCATTTGCGTTAATTTCATCATAAACGGCTTTTCTTGTTTCGTTTGCTAGATTTACATATTGTAGTTTTTCGGCAGCTTTAATAGAACGAATGTTTATTTTACGAATACGCATAAAGATTGTTTCAATATCTAATTCATAGAAAAGTTCACTAAAAAATGAATCTTTCGCCAATTTATTATAGCCTTTTCCATGATAGGGTTTGCCAAGCCATGTTCCGAGAAATCCGGCTTTTTCTTGCACATCAAATAAAGTAATTGTTCCGATAGGGTTACCCCATTCATCTAAAATTGTGCGTGAAATTAATTCCCCACGCTCTTCAGCTTCAATCGTTTGTTTCGTTAAAAATAAATACTCTTCATAAGAATAAGCCTTTTGACGCACAAAAGGGAAGACAGCTGGGTCCACCATTAACTCGTATAGAACGTGGCTGTCGTGTAAGTCGCGTTTTTTCAACATACTAACTCCTCCTCACACGAGGGTAGCATGACGAAAAAACACCCCACCCTCGAAATTTTTATATCAATCTTTAAAAAATTTCGGGGTGGGAATCGAACCCACTAGAACCAGTTTCTAACGCTGGTGGCGCACCATTTGCCTTCCCCATTCATCAATTTGAAAATGATAATCACGACACAAATTGATTATGGTTTCATTCAGTTTATAATCGTATAATACTTTATCTAGTCAAAAAAATAAACTAGTTTTTTTTATTTTTTTTGTAAATTATTTTTCCATCAATCATGGTTAGTACAGGCTTGGCTAAATAATGGAAAGGATGATGAGTCCATAACACAAGATCAGCGTCTTTTCCGACCTCAATGCTTCCAATTCTATCCTCTAAACGTAAATTTCGTGCTGGAAATATGGTGATTCCTTCTAGTGCAGTTTTTTCGTCTAATCCTTCTCTTACTGCGACAGCAGCACAAATATTTAAATATTGAATTGGTGTATAAGGGTGATCTGTTGTTATAGAAACTTCCACACCATTTTTCGATAATATATGGTAAGTATCCCATGTTTTGTTTTTAAGTTCGATTTTAGAACGGCGTGTAAGAGTGGGGCCAACTGAAACCTTCAAATTGTGTTTCGAAAGTTCTTCAACAATAAAGTGTCCTTCTGTACAATGTTCAATACGTAAATCGAGATTGAACTCTGTTGCAAAGCGTAGAGCAGAACTAATATCATCTGCTCGGTGAGCGTGGATACGTACGGGTATTTCGCGGCGTAATGCTTTTAAGATAGGAAGCATTCGAAAATCAGCTTCATGCCCGTAGTGCTGTGCTTCATAGAATGATTCCCGAAGTAATCCCATAATTCCCATACGTGTTATGGATTCTTTTGTTCCATTACTATGGACCTTTTTAGGATTTTCTCCGAAGGCAATCTTTAAGCCGGCAGGTTCTTGAATAATCATATGATCAATACAAGTTCCAGCTGTTTTTATTACACAAGTCGTACCACCGATAATGTTTTGACTTCCTGGCATAACGTGAACAGTTGTGATTCCGTTTTGTACAGCATCTTGAAAGGCAATATCAAAAGGGTGGATTCCGTCCAAAGAACGGATATGTGGTGTTGAAACTTCAGATGTTTCATTTGCATCATTGCCAGCCCAACCAGTACCTTCATCATAGAGACCAAGATGAGTATGGACATCAATAAATCCAGGTAAAAGATGAAGAGCACGAGCGTCTATAACTGTCATATCTTGAGTAGGTTGAATGGAAGGCTTGACCTCGGCAATTCTTTCTCCTATAACGAGTACATCCCCTTGAAATTTTTGGGATGTAATAGGATAGACAATGGCTTGTTTGAGCAATATTTTCATAGGTACCTCATTTCTGTTACTTTACAATGTTAATGGAATTTAAGGGAAAGTAACTGAAAGGTTATTTGTGTAATAATGCTCCGGATTCTAGAAAATGAAAGTTTTGAAAGGGGACCCTGTAAAACTGTGTTTTAGAAGTACTACATTGTATGCGAAAGTATATTTTGTAATGCATGGTCTATTGCCGGAAATGTGTATTGATACCCATGTTCAATTGCTTTACTAGGTAATACATGTTGTCCTTCGAGTACAAGTATACTCATCTCACCTAATAAAGTGTGAATCATAAATGAAGGGACAGGTAACCAATGAGGTTTTTTCATTATAGTTGCAATGGTTTCTCCAAATTCCTTCATTCTTATAGGTAGGGGAGCTGTGATGTTAAAAGGGCCATCAATTTCTTCTTTGTGTATGATGAAATCAATTAGGCGAACGACATCGTCTATATGAATCCATGATAACCATTGGTTTCCAGATCCAATTGTACCTCCAATATAGAATTGATAGGGGAGTAGCATTTTGGGAAGAGCTCCTCCGTCTGCGCCTAATACAACTCCAAGTCTTGCGTAGATTGTTCGCATTCCAAGAGAACGTGCTTTAGATGCTTCTTGTTCCCATGAATATACTGTATTTGCTAAAAAGTCATTTCCAGGAATCTCATGCTGTTCTGTAAAAGACTCAGTTTCAGACGTTCCATAGTATCCAATAGCACTTGCGTTAATAAATGTATTTGGCTTTGTACCAAGTGTTTGCAATTGTTTAATGAGTCCTTTTGTTGTTTGAATTCGACTGTTTAAAATGGATTCCTTTTGTTTCTTTGTCCATCTACTATTAATAGACTCTCCAGCTAGATTAATAACTACATCGATAGAAGAGAGGGGGAAGGTTTGTAAATCTGGTGTCCATTGTACATACTGAAGGTTAGGATGGGAAGTTTCAGTAGTTTTGTTTCGAGTAAGAATGTAAACATTATATCCTTTTTGAATAAAAAAAGTAGAAAGGTATTTACCGATAAAGCCGGTACCACCAGAAATTGCGATTCTCACAATTATTTCCTCCTCATTATATATATTCTTGAAAAGCAAAAACGTTCCTTGACTATGTTAAAATAATAGAGAGGTGAGAGTATGGCTGTCATTACAAAAATAGAAGTGCAAAAACGATCGAAAGAACGATTTAATATTTATATTGATAAAGGTCAAGGTGAAGAATACGGATTTAGTGTGGATCAAGTAATCTTAATGAAACATGGATTACAAAAAGGATTAGAAATTGATGAAATAGCGTTAGGGAATATTTTATACAATGAAGAGGTACAAAAAGCATATTTACAAGCAATTTCCTATCTATCCTATCAAATGAGAACAAAAAAAGAAGTAGAAGACTATTTACGAAAAAAAGAAGTGGGACAGGCCGTCATCTCTGAAGTCGTTTCGAAATTATTACATGATCGATATATTAATGATAAAGAGTACGCTGTTTTATATACGCGAACGCAAAGTAATGTGAATCGAAAGGGTCCGACTGTTATTAAAAGAGAGTTATTAAATAAAGGTGTTCAGGATCTAATCATTACACATAGTTTACAAGAATATCCGAAGGAAAAGCAAATTGAGAATGCTTTACTTCTTATAGAAAAGAAGAAAAGGTCTTATCAAAAGCATTCCTTTTTACAAATGAAGCTAAAGTTAGACGAAATGCTTGTTCGTAAAGGATATTCTAGAGATGTGATTCAAATTTGTTTGGAAGAATTGAAAGACGAAAAAGATGACGAACAGCAACAAGAAGCGTTACACTATCATGGGAATAAATATTATGAGAAATATAAGAAGTATGATGGATGGACATTCGAAAATAAGATGAAACAAGCGTTATATCGCAAAGGGTTCTCTATTGATGAGATAGAGATATTTTTGCAGATGAAACGTGAAGAGGGATGAGGGGAATAAGATGAATATGCCAAAGCGCTACAGTGAAATGACACCACATGAGCTAAGGGAAGAAATTGGGGTTTTGAAAGAGCAAGCAATAAAGGCAGAGCAGCTTGGTATTGTAAATGAGTTCGATGTATTAATGCGCAAGATGGCAATGGCTCGTGCTTATATGACTGATATAAACAAATTCCATATTGGTGAGACATATGAATTAGTAGAAGAACCTGGTATATTATTTGAAATTACGTATTTCAACGGGGTATTTGCTTGGGGACATAAGCAAAATGATAATGAAGAGATTGGAATACCGATTTCTTTATTGCAAGAAAAATGAAAACCAGAGAGCGAATATCTCTCTGGTTTTCATCTTTGGTAGGCGTTACAGGAGATAGGAGATTCTAAAATTGGCGTTTTTTACATTCATTCGCCAGTATAATGAGAGACTGGGTTTGTTGCGTCTGTCCGTTAACTTGCGCCTTTGCATGTTTCGGACGAGTCCACGTATGGTTAAATAATTCAGAACGACTATCTAAGCGATCACGGTAGCTCATCTTTATCACCTCGTGTAGGAAGTTAATTTTTTAGGTTGTACCTGAACTATTCTTCCTGCTGATTTGCAGCACGCATACGTTCTTGTGGGTGCGTGTTAATTGTGCCGTTAGGTCGTTTCGAAGCGAAGCGTGATTTCGCTTTCGGCTGACCATCGATTTTGCTGTTGTTTTTTGACTCAGACCAAAATTCGGCTTGTTTACCCATTGCGAACGCCCTCCTCATCATCAGTTGATACCTCTTTAAGAAGTATCACTTATAGAATGTGCAAAATAGAGGAAACTATCCTTTAGAAATTAAGGGAATAAATAGGTAAAAGGAGAATAGAACATGAATGATATTCACGAAACATTAACAAAAGAATTGTTAGACAAAAATGACAAACTTTCTTACGCACAAGCTCGTGCGTGGGTTGAATTATTGTGGGAAGACTTTCAAACAACTTATGCTAAATCAGGTCGTTATCAAGGTGATGAAATGACTGAACAAGTGGTACGAACATGGATTAATAATCATGGAGGTCGCCTTCATGAAATGCGTACAAATAATCCGAAATATAGCCATTTAATCAATCAAGAAGATCATTTGAAACATTAAAAAAAGCGACTTAAGTCGCTTTTTTTAATGTGGAAGTAATTCCAGTTTTTTTCGAAGTTTTTCTTCACTAAAAATCCATCCTGTATAGGAACTAATAATATTTAAATTGTGGTCGAGTTGAACGATTGCAACGAATGGATAATAATCTTTACTGCGATAGCGCAAATCAATGAAGCGAACTTCGTAATAATGATCATAATCGAAAATGTCCCAGCGATACACAGGGGAGAAAGATAGAAATGCTGAGATGTTTTCATCTTGTTTAGCTGCGCGCATAATAGCATTATCTGGGAACGGTACCCGGTCGAACTTATCATATATCATGATGTTACCACGATGCCATCTAGCAACGTAGTAATAATCAGTTGTAACGATTGCTAAATGGTAATGATAAAATCTGTAAGAAGGGGAAATGATTATTTTCTCCACATGATTGAAACGTTTATATACGACGCTACGTATGTTTCTATGCATCATAATCCGTCCGATATAGTAAATAATCATCAATATATACGCTGCTAAGGCAGTATACCCTTTATGGGAACCTACAAGCATACAAGCAATCGCGAGTAGGTGGATAAAGAAAATGACGGTATCAAATGTATTAATGATGCCGAGCGCTACCCATTTTTTTGTGAAGGGCCGTAATGCCTGGGTACCGTAGGCGTTGAAAATATCTACAAAGACATGAAGAAAGACGGCAATAAATGACCAAAGTAGTAGATGCAAATATGGAGCGTGTGAAAAGAAGGCGAAAGAGATGCCACTTATAAGGAATGACCAAAGAATCACTGCAGGAATGGAATGAGTAATCCCGCGATGATTTCTTATATATTTAGCGTTATTACGCAATTTTAAAACTGTATCGATGTCAGGAATATTGGAACCGGCAATTGTAGCAAGCATAACTGCTTGTGGCCCAATATCACTTTGTGCTATGGCTGGATCTAACGTTGCCAAACTGCCTAGAGTAACGCCCATAACAAGGTGAGTGGCTGTGTCCATAGAAATCCACCTCCGTTTTTTATTAATGTAACTCTTTTTATTCGATACCTCAAGTCCTTTGCCTTCTATTTCCTATGTCATCTTACTTAAATTTTTTCCTAAAATCTTTATAATAGTACTTATATGCAAAAAAATGAGGGGGATCAAGTTTGACACTTGAAATATTAAATAATTTTAACATAGAGCAGTTTCAAAATGATTTAATTGGTTGGTTTGAAAAAGAGCAACGCGACTTACCGTGGCGTAAAAATAAAGATCCATACCGCGTCTGGGTTTCGGAAATTATGTTGCAGCAAACAAGGGTAGAAGCTGTAAAACCATATTACGCGAATTTTATGGGGAAGTTTCCTACTCTAGAAGCTTTGGCAAATGCTGGTGATGAAGAAGTGTTAAAAGCATGGGAAGGTTTAGGATATTATTCTAGAGCACGAAATTTACATGCGGCTGTAAAAGAAGTGAAAGAAGTATACGGCGGGATAGTACCAAGTGATGTAAAGAAAATTGAAAAATTAAAAGGAGTTGGCCCCTATACAAAAGGTGCTATTTTAAGTATCGCATATGGTATACCAGAGCCGGCAGTTGACGGAAATGTTATGCGTGTATTATCTCGCATTTTATCAGTATGGGATGACATTGCAAAACCGAAAACTAGAAAAGTGTTTGAAGAGATTGTACGTGAAATTATTTCGGCTGAAAATCCATCTTATTTTAATCAAGGTTTGATGGAATTAGGTGCACTAATTTGTATTCCAAAAAATCCATCTTGCTTACTTTGTCCTGTACGTGAACATTGCCGAGGATATGCTGAAGGTGTTCAAAAGGAGTTACCAGTAAAAAGTAAAGCGAAGGCTCCTACAATGGTACCGATTGTTGCAGGGGTACTTCAAACAGAAGATGGTCGTTACGTCATTAATAAACGTCCAAGTACCGGGTTATTAGCTAACATGTGGGAGTTTCCAAATGCTGAACTTGGAGAAGGGATTCGGAATCAGAAAGAGCAGCTTACAGATTATATGAAAGAAAAATTTGAGCTCTCGATTTCTATTGAAGAATACGCAATGAATGTACAACATACGTTTACACATCGCACTTGGGATATATTCGTATTTTACGGAAAAGTAACTGGTGATATTGTTGAAACAGATACATTGAAATTTGTATCGAAAGAAGCATTTGAGCAGTTACCATTCTCGAAATCGCATCGTACGATTTATGAGAATTGCGTTGAGAAAATTACAATGCAATAAATTAAAAAAGTGTTCCCTAGATTGGGAACACTTTTTTAATCGTAAGAAATTTTTGTCCCATGAGTCCAATTAGCTTCACCTTGTTGTAAGCCACCTCTTGATTCAATTTCTACTACAATTTCTTTATAGATACTTTGACCTTCTGCATTTAAATACGGCAAAATCTGTTGTAATGAGTGATGAAAATAAGCTAATTCATCTTCTTTCCACTCATTTTTTGAAACCATCGTTAGTTCAGTCATATCGCGTCCTATATACATATTTCCACCTCCATTTCCTATAGTTTGAATGAGTGATAAGAGATATATACGGAGATTAAAAAAAGAAAATCACGGATAACTTCTAAGTGAATTGGTTACATTATTGGTTGTGGAGGTGAGAAAGATGAGTAAAAAACAACAAGGTTATAACAAGGCAACTTCTGGTGCTAGCATTCAAAGTACAAATGCTAGTTATGGTACAGAGTTCGCGACTGAAACAAATGTACAAGCAGTAAAACAAGCAAATGCACAATCAGAAGCAAAGAAAGCACAAGCTTCTGGTGCACAAAGTGCAAACGCTAGTTATGGTACAGAATTCGCAACTGAAACAGATGTGCATGCTGTGAAAAAACAAAATGCACAATCAGCTGCAAAACAATCACAATCTTCTAGTTCAAATCAGTAATGAAAGAAAAACACTTCTCTAATTCGGGAGAAGTGTTTTCTTTGTGCCTGGGTCATAGTAATGAAAATAAAGTGAACGACATAACTTCTAATAAGTCAACAAATGTAGTCAAAGGAGAAGGAAGTTAAAGATGAGAAATATGTAATGAGGAAGAATAACTGATAAATAAGTCCAAAAGGGGGTAAGTAATGAACGACTTTGATAAGTTGGTAGGAGAGCAATTGGAAACGATGGATGAGTTGTTAAAGTTACAAGCTCATCTAGAGAAGTATCAGCAAATTGAAATGAGCGAAAAGGATACGTGCGATAAAAAGGAATTACATTTTATCCGCCAAGAAATATATAGAACAGAATTAGCGTTAAAACTGTTACATGAGAAATTTGAAGAGCAAACAAATAGTGTGATTCAATCTTTTGAGACTGAAAAAATGATTTCGAATTTAGGGTAAGGCATGTTGCTACCTTCCGGTGAAAGGTCCTTCTTTAGATAGAAATAAGGAAGGGCTTTTTCTATTTCTATTTCCTCGTTTGTAAATCATTCAGCGAAGACCCCGTCTCCTAAGAAGATTAGGGATATAGTATTCAGTGTGAAAAATAGAGTCTTGTCGCTTTAGTTTTAAAATTTCGACAAAAAAGTTATAATAGAAAAAAAGTGAATGCAGCTCAAAGGGCATTTGCAGTTGAAAGAAGGGAGCATATATGGGATTTCCCAAAGAAGGAGAAAAAGTACAAATACATAGTTATAAACATAATGGCTCCATTCATAGAATGTGGGAAGAGACAACAATTTTAAAAGGGACACAGAGCCTTGTGATCGGAGCAAATGATCGTACAGTAGTGACAGAATCAGATGGCCGAACATGGATTACTCGTGAACCAGCAATTTGTTATTTTCATGCAAATTATTGGTTTAATGTGATTGGGATGCTAAGGGAAGAGGGAGTATATTATTATTGTAATTTAGGCTCACCTTTTGCATATGATTCTGAAGCATTAAAGTACATTGATTATGATTTAGATATTAAAGTATATCCAGATATGACATATACGCTTTTAGATGAAGATGAGTATGAAAAGCATAGTCAAATTATGCAGTATCCACCTGTTATTGATACTATTTTAAAACGAAATGTAGCACAATTAACACAATGGATTCATCAAAGAAAAGGGCCATTCGCGCCAGATTTCGTAGATATGTGGTATGAAAGATATTTAATGTACAGAAATTAAAACAAACCTGCAGGGGATTTCCCGGCAGGTTTGTCCTATTAGAGGGGGGATTATGTGCAAGGTATAAAAAGATATTTGCAATTTGTTAAACCGTATCGATGGCTTATTGCTATTACGATTATGATTGGTCTAGTTAAATTCGGCATCCCGCTTATTATGCCGTGGTTATTAAAATATATTATCGATGATGTAATTCAAGGGGGAGGGTCACTTCAAGATAAAACATCCCAATTAGTAACAGCCGTTGGGATTGCTTTTTTTATTTTTGCAGTAGTAAGACCGCCAATTGAATATTATCGTCAATATTTCGCGCAGCGTATCGCAAATACAATACTATATGATTTACGAAAACATATTTTTGGTCATTTACAAAAGTTGAGTTTACGCTATTATTCGAATACAAAAACAGGAGAGCTTATTTCACGTGTAATCCATGATGTAGAACAAACGAAGGATTTTGTAATTACTGGTTTGATGAATGTTTGGCTAGATACTGCAACAATTGCAATTGCTATTATTGTTATGTTTTCTATGAATATAAAATTAACATTTGTTGCGTTATTAATTTTACCTATTTATGTAGTGGCAGTGAAATATTTTTTCGGGCGTCTTCGAAAATTAACGAAAGAGCGTTCGCAAGCGTTAGCAACGATGCAAGGGTATTTACATGAACGTATTCAAGGGATGCAAGTGACACGTAGCTTTGCATTAGAAGAGTATGAGGGTAAGCAGTTTGAAAAAAGAAATAATGAATTTTTGACGAAAGCATTAACGCATACGAGTTGGACTGCAAGGACATTTTCAGCAGTGAATACGTTAACCGATTTAGGCCCGTTACTGGTAATCGGTTTTGCAGCATATGAAGTAATTCAGGGGCAGTTAACATTAGGGACTATGGTTGCCTTTGTTGGATATATGGATAGTTTGTATAGTCCGCTTCGCCGCCTTGTCAATTCCTCTACAACATTAACACAGTCTTTCGCATCGATGGATCGAGTGTTTGAATTGTTAGATGAAAAATACGATATTGTCAATGTGCCAAGTGCGGTACAAACGACAAAATTAAATGGTGAAGTGATATTTGATAATGTATCTTTTCGTTACAATTCGGATGAAAAAGAGATATTACATAACCTTTCGTTAACTATGTTGCCAGGAGAGAAGGTAGCACTTGTAGGAGCAAGTGGGGGAGGGAAGTCATCTCTTGCTAGCTTAATCCCACGTTTCTATGATGTTTCTTCAGGTGCAGTTTATGTAGATGGGATAGATGTTAGAAAGTATGATATGAGAAATTTACGTAGTCATATTGGAATTGTACTGCAAGATAATTTGTTATTTAGTGATACAATCGGGGCAAATATTTTATATGGAAACCCGAAAGCTACAGAGGAAGAAGTGATTGCAGCTGCTAAAGCTGCGCAAATCCATGATTTTATTATAGAGTTACCTGATGGCTATGATACTGTCGTTGGGGAACGCGGTGTGAAGTTATCTGGTGGGCAAAGGCAACGTGTAGCGATTGCAAGAGTGTTTCTAAAGAATCCATCGTTACTTATATTAGATGAGGCGACTTCCGCTTTAGATTTAGAAAATGAACGGTATATTCAGCAGGCGCTTCAGACGCTAGCTGCTGATCGGACGACGATCGTAATCGCACATCGATTGGCGACGATTACACATGTGGATACGATTATTTACATTGAAGATGGTGAAATTAAAGAAACAGGTTCTCATGAAGAGTTAATGAAAAAAAGAGGGTTTTATTACAATTTATATCAACTTCAACATATAACAGAAACAGCTCCTTTAGCGTAAAAGGAGCTGTTTTCTTTATTCGTCTTCTTTTTTATCTTCGATTTGGAGTTCTGCTTCTGGTTTATGGTATGTGTAGAAGCTATCCACAAGTAAATCTAAATGCTCTACTTCTTCGCTATAGTTAATAATGGCAGAAATAAGAGGGAAGAGGTGTAGCCATGTTTTATACGCTTCCTCATCGTCCTTGTTTTGATAATCCATAAAGATATCAATTAATTCTTGTTTACCTGTTTCAACTTCATCAAGCATTTCAACGGATTGTTGTTTTTTTGCTTTACCAATAAATTTTAATAAAACTTGTTCATGGTAATGGGTTAATGAGTCAAGTTCGTTTTGGATAGATTCCTGAAATTCTTCTGGCATATAGCGCAGTTCATTTTCAGTACGATGTAATGATTTTAACGTACTTAAAGCACGGCTTGTCGCCGCTAACATTTGTCTGAATAAAACGAGCTTACGAATTTTTGCGAACTTTACTTTTTTCGTGTAGCTTCTTTCTTCTTTATACAGCAAATAGTAATGGTTTAGTTTAATCATCTTTTCTTTCATACGATCAATATCAGTTTTTAGCGTTGTAAAATCAGAAGCTTGCCTGCTATTCATTCGAATCCATTTTACAATTTCTTCTGTATTATCAACGATACGATGATATAGTTTTGTTTCGTATTTTGGCGGCATAAACACTAAATTTACAAGTGAAGCCGCAATAATTCCAATCATAATCGTCGCAAAGCGAAGTAAGGCAAAACTAAAGAAATCGTCGCCCTGATACTCCATAATGGCGATAACTGTTACTAAAGCAATTGATATTGTGTTTTCTAATCGTAATTGTAACGTAAGCGCAATTACTAATATACATGTTAATCCAATAATAAAAGGATTATGTCCAAAAGCAGTAGCAAATACGATAGCGAATACGGCACCAATGACGTTTGCTTGAATTTGCTCAAGAGCTGTTAAATACGAGCGGTATACAGACGGTTGAACAGCGAATATAGCTGAGATTCCCGCGAATACTGGACTCGGTAATTGAAGTAAAATACAAGCAAATAAAGCTAATGTGATGGCAATACCCGTTTTTAAAATGCGAGCACCAAGTTTCATACCCTTAATAAGATCCTTTCTCTTGTCATAATGAATGTACAACATGATACTATACATTCATTACAATATGTTAGCAAGTGATATTTTAGTGACGTTAATAAGAAATTAAGATTCATTTTATACTTTTTCCTAATTCTTTTTAAACATCAATTTTTAGTGAAAAAACCTGCTGAATTTCAGCAGGTTTCAAATTGTTACTATAGATTACTATGAGAAGTGTACTTCGTCAATTTTTTCTTGAAAATGGAAAGTTGGTATATCACTCTGTTGAGATAGATGGATCAGCCTGCTCTTTTTTCGGGATAATTTCAAAAAACTGTTGCTGCATATCATCGAGTAACGGTGTTAATAAAGCAACTTCCTCGTATTGCTCATGTTCATTTAATACACGAATGTAATCTAACAATAACTCAGTCACATCTTGCACGCCGTTTTTACTAATTGGTTGTAATGTAACATTTGCCCCTTTTGCGATTCTTCTTTTTAAGGCGTGTTCTGTTAAACCCGAGCTTGAATCATGACGTAAATAAACAACACCACCAGTCATACCAGCACAAATCCATGGACCAGGATCCCCTAAAACAAGCGCTCGCCCATTTGTCATATATTCAAAAGCGAAACCTTTAATATTAGAGTATACACCTATATTCCCTTGCTCTTTTTCACGGAGTGGCTTTGTCATTCGCCCTCCAATTATCATGTCTGCTCCAGAGAGGCGAATGCCAGCGCGAGCATCAGCGTTACCTTGAACGTATAGCGATCCTTTTTGTGCACCGTACCCAAAACCTTTTCCGACAGAACCGTTATAATATATGCCGTCTTTTCCTTTTGCTTTCGTTATATAAATACCACCACCAAAGGAGGTTTTACCAATACCATCTTGTGCACCGCCATTTACGTGTATAAATAAGTTCTCACTATTGTAAGCACCTAATCCATTTCCAGGAATAGAGCCATTCGTATACTTTAATGTAAGTGGTTCAAGCTTCGTGTCTTCATATAATTTACTACGAACGCGATAGCAAGATTCTAGACCACCCATAACGCGTTGCTCTACGCCAACGCCTACTAATTCTTTTGAATGAGGGGAATGAACTGTTTCAAATTGTTTTTCTGGTACGTATTCTGTTTTTGTAACAGATGGGTGTTCTATCGTTTGTAGTAAATTACATAAGTCTAATAAATTTTCGCCTCGAACTTGTTCTAATAAATCGGAATGTCCGACAATTTCTTGTAAATTTGTATAACCAAGATTTCCTGTTAATCGTTTTAGTTCTACGCCAAAAGTGGTGAATAAATGTAATAATCCAGCAACGGCGCTTTCTAATTCGCGCGGGACGAAGCGGCGTAATCCGTGTTCTTTCGCCTGAGCTTCAGACTCAATTTGTGTTGCAATTCCAACGTGACAAGTATCTAGATGACATCCGCGGCAAGTTGTACAGCCGATTGCAATCATGGATAATGTACCAAATCCAATACGGTTTGCCCCAAGGAGCATGATTTTCAAGGCATCATTAACACTTCGAATACCACCGTCAGCCCAAATTTCTACCTTGTGCCTCATATTTGCTTCTAATAAAGCATTGTGAGCGGCTTTCACACCAATTTCTACAGGAAGGCCTACATGTTGCAATGCGTGAATACGTGCGGCACCTGTACCACCATCAAATCCGCTAATGTTAATAAAGTCAGCACCAGCCTTTGCGATACCGACAGCAATTGTTCCAATGTTAGGGACAACAGGGACCTTTACAGCTACTTTCGCAAGTTGATTAGCCGTTTTAATTTCTGTAATCATTTGAGCTAAATCTTCAATGGAATAAATATCATGGTTGTTAGAAGGTGAAATTAAATCAGAGCCAATTGTAGCATTACGCGCTTCAGCGATTTTTGCTGTTACTTTTGAACCAGGCAAATGTCCGCCTTCACCAGGCTTTGCGCCTTGCCCAATTTTTATTTCAATTAAGTTTGATGAATTTAGTAGTTCGGCGTTTACACCAAATCGCCCAGATGCAACTTGTTGTCCACGTGTATGTGGATATTTTCCAATCATATCTTTAATTTCGCCGCCTTCACCGTTCAAGCTAATCATATTTAGCTGATCGGCCGCTTCTGCATATGCACGAAAGGCAATTTCATTTTGAGAACCGAATGACATGGAACTAATAATAAATGGTAAATCATGATTTTGAATGCTGATGGATACTTCTTCAGCCGGAACGACATGTTTTGTTTCTTTCGTTTGAACAAGATGTCTAATCGCGATTGGATTATTTTCTTCTAACTCACTTAATTTGTCACGGTAATCATCATAAGAATTTCCTTTTGCGACATCGCCGATTGCTTTCCAAATTCGCGGGAATATATGAAAAGATTTTCGCATTCTAACTTTAGGATTGTTATAATCATCCGCTCGCAATTGTGCATCTTCAGCAAGTGATTCAAGCGAAAAAGCTAAATCATTTGAACCGAAGAAATTCGTAATTTGTAATATATTTGCGATTTCCTCATGTAATCCGATAGAAGAATAGAGGCGGCCGTAACCACGTAATTCATGAATTCCAATTGTTGAAATGACTTTTTCTAGTCCTTTATTAAGAGCATTATACAAATTCGTAATTGGCGTTTTTGTTCCATCATTTACGGTTGCAAATAATAAATATGGATTCATACCATCTGCTCCTAATCCATACAGTGTGACGATATCATGTAAGGAGCGAAGGGCACCAGAACGTATAACGAGAGAGCAGTTTCGGCGTAATTTATTTTCGCTTAATACTTGATGTACTTTAGCGGTAACTAAATGCGGATCAATCCATAACTGTTCATTTAGATGAGCGTTGGCATCGTCTATTAATAGTAGGGAAGCTCCATCGTTCACGGCCTTTATCGCTTCAGAACTAATTCGATTTAAGGCGCATTGTAAAGTTTCTGTCGGACTGAATGTAGCAGAGATTGTAGCGATAGAGCTATGAGTATTGAATAGCTGTATAAGTTGTTCGTACGTAATTGTGTGTAATTCCTCTGTAATAGATTGTGCTACACTTCCTTCTAAAATAATGGGGGAAAGCATCTCAACTACAAATGTCCGTTTAGCTCCGCTTAATAAACTTGGGCGCTCTCCAAGTATTGTTCGTGTGGAGAAGTGCTCGACCTCTCGATCACGATCGATTGCTGGATTTGTAACAACGGCTACACTTTCCTTAATGAAATCAGCGATATTTCGTCTACCAGTATCGAGTGCTGCAAGTGGTGAGTCATGCCCAAGTGAGCGAATTGGCTCAACGCCTTTTGTTGCCATCTGTTCAAGAAGCTGAATATGTTCTCGGTCCCATCCGAAAGCAACGTATTGTTTCGTTTCGACTTGTATAGAATCACATAATCCTGGGATTTCTTTCGTTTCTGGGATAGATAAGTTTAAATGATAATCTTTAGTATCAAATCGCTTTTTAAAACGGTTATATACTTGAGTTTGGTAGTCATCGTATTCGTAGAGTACAAGTTCATCTTGTTCATTCCACTTTAGACCGACTTTTTCTCCAGGAGCGAGTGGTTTTGGTTCTGCTACATATTCAGTTGGTGATACAACTCCAGGTTCAGAAGAGAAAACATAAGAACTCGCTGTCTCTACTTTCCATACTGGTCGTAGTCCAAGGGAATCAACGCTGAAAACAGCCTCATCTTTATAACGTGAAATAATACCAGCTGGACCTTGCGCAAAATGGCCCCAAGCTTCACGTATATACGTATATAAATCTTGTAAATGCGGTTCATAAAGTTTCATTTCATTAATAATTGGTGGGAATAGTATATCCATTGCTTCAAATAAACTGTAGTCGTATTGAACAAGTAGAGTTTCTAAGGTGCGGTTTAAATCTTGGGAGTCACTGCCCCCAGCAGTAAGTGGAACATGAATCATGTCAGCTTGATCACGTAATTTTGCAATTGTGTTAATTTCACCATTATGTCCGAGAATGCTAAATGGTTGTACACGAAAAAAATTAGATAATGTATTAGTAGAATAGCGGTTATGTCCTAGTGTCATAGTTGAAGCGATAAGTGGATGTTGTAAATCATTGTAATAGGCAACAAGTGTATCCCCAGCGCCTAGAACTTTATATACAACATGGTCACGACTTAATGAAGCAACATGAATCGCTTCGTTTTCCTCTATTTTTATCGTTACTGAAAATAATGTTTGCTCAATATTTTCAACTTTATTTTCTGCGATAAGAGCAACTTGCCAAAATAAAGGTTCTTCCTGTTTACCAAGTGGACCGAGTGCATCGGAATTTATTACATCATCACTTTCAAAAATAATAGTAAAACTTTCGTTATTTAATTGCGTACGAATATGATTTTTTAAATTAACGATATTTGCGTTTTTGTTTAGAAAAAAATGTCCAACGATAAAGTGGGGATGATCCACAATCGTTGGATTGTATCCGTTATTTTTCAGCTTTTCATTCCAAAGTGCTTTTGGGACATCAATGTGAATTCCGATACCATCTCCTTCACCATTAATGAAACCAGCTCGATGATTCATTTTGACAAGTGATTGTATGCAAAGATCAATGTTTTCTTTCGTGGCAACTTTTCGTTTCTCCATAACGGAAACGATTCCACACGCATCATGTTCTGCATTTTTATAATCTCGAAATAAAGACGGTGTCCATGTATTTGTTTTATTGAGCATCCGTCAATCCCCCCTTTTATTGAAGTTTGAATAATCTTACTATTCAAGGCGTGAGCAGCCTTATATACAAGGATAGTAAGGATATAAAAGAAAAATAAAACAGATAATTATGAATAATTATACTATTAATAAGGGATTTATGAAATAGAAAAAAGGAAAAAAGAAAGATGTGCTTTCTTTTTTCCTTTTTAATGAAGGGATTATTTATTATCCGCTAAAGCAGCGAATGCTCTGCCTACAGCTTCAATTGTATATTCGATATCTTCTTTTGTATGTTCTGTCGTTAAGAACCATGCCTCGTATTTAGAAGGTGCTAAGTTAACTCCTTCTTGAAGCATAAGCTTGAAGAATTTACCGAACATTTCACCGTCTGTATCTTGTGCTGCATCGTAATCTTCAATTGTATTTGTTGTGAAGTATACAGTTAAAGCACCTTTTAGTCGGTTTAATGTAATATCGATATTATGTTTTGCAGCTTGCTCTAAAATTCCCTTTTCAAGCATCGCACCAAGTTCATCTAATTTCTCATAAAGACCTTCTTGTTGAAGAACTTCTAGACAAGCGATACCGGATGCCATAGAAGCAGGATTTCCTGCCATTGTACCAGCTTGATATGCAGGTCCGAGCGGGGCAACTTGTTCCATAATTTCTTTCTTACCACCATAAGCACCGATCGGAAGTCCGCCGCCAATAACTTTACCAAGCGCTGTTAAGTCTGGTGTTACGCCAAGTAAGTCTTGAGCACCACCGTACATGAAGCGGAAAGCAGTAATAACTTCATCATAAATTACTAGTGCACCAGCTTCGTGAACAAGTTCATTCACTTTCTCAAGGAAGCCAGGTTTTGGCTCTACAATACCGAAGTTTCCAACAATCGGTTCTACAAGGATAGCTGCTACTTCATGTCCCCATTTATCTAATGCTTCTTTTAAAGTTTCTACATTATTAAATGGAACGGTAATAACTTCTTGAGCGATACTTTGTGGTACACCGGCTGAGTCAGGAGTTCCTAGCGTAGAAGGGCCAGATCCAGCTGCTACAAGTACTAAATCAGAATGACCGTGGTAACAACCAGCAAATTTCATAATTTTTGTGCGGCCTGTGTAAGCACGAGCGACACGAATTGTTGTCATTACTGATTCAGTACCAGAGTTTACGAAGCGGACTTTATCTAATGCAGGCATTGCTTCTTTTAACATTTTTGCAAATTTTACTTCTAGTGCTGTTGGTGTTCCGTAAAGTACACCATTTTCAGCAGCTGTTGTAATTGCTTTTGTAATGTGCGGGTGAGCATGTCCAGTAATAATAGGACCGTATGCTGCTAAATAATCGATATATTTATTTCCGTCTACATCCCAGAAATAAGCACCTTTTCCACGTTCCATAGCAACAGGAGCGCCGCCGCCAACTGCTTTAAAAGAACGAGAAGGACTATTAACGCCACCAACGATATGTTCTAAAGCTTCTTTATGTAATGCTTCTGATTTTGTGAATTTCACTACAATTCATCTCCTTACAAAAATCTATGTATTATTCTAACATGTTTTTCGAAAAGACGTATTGTTTGTGATAGAGAAGGCAGTTGGGTAAACTATTCGTTGTGACATTTAGGAAGGGGGGTCCGATTATGAAATCGGTAATTGAGGTACAAGGGTTACGTAAAGAGTTTACAGCCTATTCAAGTCGTCCGGGATTAAAGGGTGCTTTTCGCGATTTATTAAATCGTAATTATAAAATAGTACCAGCAGTAAATGATGTATCTTTTAATGTGAAACAAGGTGAAATGGTTGGATATATCGGTGAGAACGGTGCTGGTAAATCAACAACTATTAAAATGCTTACGGGGATTTTGACTCCGACATCAGGAGAAATTTTAGTAAATGGGATGAACCCGCATAAGCAGAGAGAAGAATTCGTAAGAACAATTGGTGTTGTTTTCGGTCAACGCTCACAACTTTGGTGGGATATTGCTGTACAAGAATCTTTTCGTTTATTAAAAAAAGTGTACGGTGTATCAGACGCTCAGTATAAAGAGCATATGGAACACGTGATTGAAACGTTAGATATTGGTCCTTTATTAGATAAGCCAGTTCGAAAGTTATCTCTAGGTCAAAGAATGCGTTGTGAATTAGCGGCAGCATTAATTCATAATCCACCGTTATTATTTTTAGATGAACCAACAATTGGGTTGGATGTTCTTGTGAAATTAAAAATACGTGAATTTTTAAAAGAAATGAATGAACGTTATAAAACAACAATCTTATTAACAACCCATGATATTACTGATATTGAAGCTTTATGTGAGCGCGTTATCATGCTGGATGAAGGAAATATTATGTATGACGGTTCTTTAAATAATCTTCGTACACAGTGGGGAGCAGAGAAGGAAATCCATTTTCAATTTATTGCACCAGTTTCCTATCAGGCTTTATCAATGGTTATGCCAGATAGTCATGTCGTTTGGTCGAAAGCGAAAGAGGAAAACGCGTGGGTTGCAAAAATACCGAATGAAGAAGTTATCATTTCAATGCTTATTTCTAAAGTAGTACAAGCCTTTCAAATTAAAGATTTAAAAATTAACGAAGTATCTACAGAGGAAATTATTCGTAACATTTATGAAGAAGGTATTAAACATGGGTAAGTACATTGAAATGATTCGGATTCGCTTTTTAATGATGCTTGCGTATCGTACAAACTATTATAGTGGGATTTTAATTTATACAATTAATATCGGTGCGTATTATTTTTTATGGCAAGCAATTTATAGTGGAAAAGAGAATATTGAAAGTTTATCTATTTCGCAAATGACTACTTATATCGCAATTGCGTGGATGGCACGTGCTTTTTATTTTAATAATATAGACAGGGAAATTGCGATGGAGATTCAAGAAGGACGTGTAGCAGTAGAACTCATTCGTCCATATAACTATTTAGGCATGAAAGTGATGCAAGGTCTTGGTGAAGGAATATTTCGTTTTGCTTTCTTTTCAATTCCAGGTATGGTTATCGTTACCTTATTATTTTCATTGCAAATTACAACGAATTTTCAAACGTGGTTATATTTCTTCTTATCTTTAATATTTAGTTTTATTATTAATACACAAATTAATTTAATGACGGGAATGCTCACGTTCTTCCTATTTAATAATAGTGGAATTATGTATGCGAAACGTGTCGTTATTGATTTATTTTCAGGTCTATTATTACCAATTAGTTTTTATCCGTTATGGGCCCAAAAGGCAATGATGTTTTTACCGTTTCAGGCGATTAGTTATATTCCGAGTATGATTTTTTCAGAAGGTATACAAGGAAGTAAATTGTATGAGGCATTATTATTCCAAGTAATTTGGGCAATTGTACTTATTATTCCAATTGTACTCATGTGGAGAACGGCGAGAAAACGTCTAATTGTACAAGGGGGATGATGAGATGATATATATAAACCTATTTTTGCAATATGCAAGCCAATATATAAAAACAAAATTGGAGTATCGGGGCGATTTTATCGTTGGATTACTTTCTGATTTAGCACTACAGGCTGTTAATTTAATCTTTATTCTCGTTGTGTTTGGGCATACACAAGCATTAAAGGGCTGGAGTAGAGAAGAAGTAATCTTTATTTATGGTTTCTTTTTAGTGCCGTTTGCCATTTTCTCAGCTTTCTTTAACATATGGGACTTTAATGATCGTTACATTATTAAAGGAGAAATGGATCGTATATTAACGAGACCGATTCATAGTTTATTTCAAATTATATTAGAAAGAATGGAACTGGAATCTTTAATTGGAGCGATTACAGGAATAATTGTAATGGGATATGCAGCAGTGGAGCTGCAATTATCTTTTTACTGGTACGATTTCTTCTTATTCTTACTGATGGTAGGAGGAGGAGCACTTGTATACGGAGGGATATTTGTTACGCTTGCGAGCCTTGGTTTTTGGTCGGATGCGAAAAGTTCAATTATGCCGCTAATGTATAACATAGGTAACTATGGTCGCTATCCTGTTAACATTTATAACCGTGTGATTCGCTTCATTTTAACGTTTGTTTTACCATTTGCGTTTGTCGGAGTGTATCCAGCAGCATACTTTTTAAGAAAAACAGAGTGGAATAGCTATGCATTTGCAACACCATTCGTTGGTGTTATCTGTTTTACGATTGCAATTACTCTTTGGAATCAAGGGGTAAAAAGGTACCGTGGTGCTGGGAATTAATTATAGAAGCTTGTTTGTTTCTAAGGGATAAATCCAATGGCCGTCTCATACATATAAAATGAGGTGGAGGACATGTTATGGGGATTTATTCTATTAATTGCAGCAATTGCTATTTTGAGAAGTGTCCAATTGTTATGGAGTTCATATTCAGATTCTAGGCGTTTCTTTTCGCTTTATAATTTAGCCTCCTTATTTTTAATTTATACAACGGTATTGATTGCGTTTGGGTTAAGTTATGTTGTATTAGAAGAAATGGGTTTTGCAGTTTTGAAAGAAGATGGAGAAAGCTTGCATGCCCAATCTTTTCAACTTGTAGAAATTTGCTTATATTTTAGCGCGGTTACTTTATTGTCCGTTGGGTACGGTGATATAGCTCCGATTGGAATAGGGAGATGGATTGCGATTGCAGAAGCGCTAATTGGATATACATTACCGTTTGCTTTTGTAATGAGGTCTGTAATAGACAATGAAAAATAAGATAGCATTTGATATAGTAAAAGAAAAGAGTAGGAGTGATAACAATGATCACAGTAGGAGAAATGGCTCCAGAATTTACATTAGAGGGAAGTAACGGGGAACAAGTTCGCTTAGCTGATTTTCGTGGTAAAAACGTAGTGCTATATTTTTATCCGAAAGATATGACTCCAGGGTGTACAACTGAAGCATGTGATTTTCGCGATGCGTATGGATTATTTCAAGAGAAAGATACAGTTATTCTTGGTGTAAGTCCTGATTCAGCGAACAGACATCTGAAATTCATTGAGAAGCATGAGCTTCCATTTGTACTTTTAGTAGATGAAGATCATAAGGTAGCGGAATTATACGATGTTTGGAAATTGAAAAAGAACTTTGGAAAAGAGTATATGGGAATCGAGCGTTCTACATTCCTTATTAATAAAGACGGTGAGCTTGTAAAAGAGTGGCGTAAAGTGAAAGTGAAGGGACATACTGACGAGGTTCTTTCTTATATAAAGTAAATTCATTGTGGAGATAAAATATATAGAAGTAAGGCGAGTGTCTATACATATTTTATCGTCTTACATAAAGTGAAGTGTAGGGCATACCTCCTCAGATGATAGTATTCCAAGTGCGATTATGTCGCACTTTTTTTCTATGTAAATGTATAGAAAATGGGGAAGGATATATAAGAATAAGGCTATATACAAAAATAAACCACATACTTATAGTAGAAATATTGACGATTTATAAGAAAAGGAGTACACTCTTTATAAGAATTATAAAATAATAATCCGTATAGAATCGGGGTGCATGACGGTGGTCAAAGAAGAATTAAAAGAAGCGCTAGAAATGCTGAAAAATACGGGTGTACGCATTACTCCACAGCGTCATGCTATTTTAGAGTACCTTGTGGAATCTATGACGCACCCAACAGCGGATGACATTTATAAAGCATTAGAAGGTAAGTTTCCAAATATGAGTGTTGCAACTGTCTATAATAACTTACGTGTATTTAAAGAGGTTGGACTTGTAAAGGAATTAACTTATGGAGACGCTTCAAGTAGATTTGATTATGTTACAAGTCAACATTATCATGTGATTTGCGAAAAATGTGGTAAGATTGTTGATTTTCCTTATGGAGGTTTGGAACAGTTTGAAGAGGAAGCTGCGAAAACGACAGGCTTCGTTATTAATAGTCATCGCTTAGAAATTTATGGCGTTTGTCCAGAGTGTCATAAGGCGTAATATATAATAAAGAAAGAGGGAGACGTAAACGTCTCCCTCTTTCTTT
>NZ_JASHJA010000016.1:0-92576 GCF_030733445.1 Bacillus sp. MMSF_3353 | reverse complement strand
AAAGTTAGTTTGTCTAGCATCTAAAAATAAAAATTGACGTTTCACGTTGTTTGTTTCGTTCAGTTTTCAAAGAACTAAAAGCGGGTGAAGAGAATCGAACTCTCGACCAGAGCTTGGAAGGCTCTTGTTTTACCACTAAACTACACCCGCGTGGTCGGGAAGACAGGATTTGAACCTGCGACCCCCTGGTCCCAAACCAGGTGCTCTACCAAGCTGAGCCACTTCCCGTTATGGCGCGCCCGAGAGGAGTCGAACCCCTAACCTCTTGATCCGTAGTCAAACGCTCTATCCAATTGAGCTACGGGCGCTTATTCATGATGTTTTTTCGTCGTTGTATTTTGGCGACTCAATTATCTTATCATACTACATTTTCAAATGCAAGTACTTTTTAAAAAGATTTTTTGATGCGGCCGAGAGGACTTGAACCTCCACGGGGTTTCCCCCACTAGGCCCTCAACCTAGCGCGTCTGCCGTTCCGCCACGACCGCGCGGAAAAAACAAAAGTGAGCCATGAAGGATTCGAACCTTCGACCCTCTGATTAAAAGTCAGATGCTCTACCAACTGAGCTAATGGCTCGTAAATGGCTGGGCTAGCTGGATTCGAACCAGCGCATGACGGAGTCAAAGTCCGTTGCCTTACCGCTTGGCTATAGCCCATCGAAATATTCATCTTCTTTCCAAAGACAAATGTTATTGTAACATAATGTCCAATAAAAAACAACTGCCAAATAGCAGAAGTTAAAATGGCGGTCCCGACCGGGGTCGAACCGGCGATCTCCTGCGTGACAGGCAGGCATGTTAACCACTACACCACGGGACCATTTGGTTGCGGGGACAGGATTTGAACCTGCGACCTTCGGGTTATGAGCCCGACGAGCTACCGTGCTGCTCCACCCCGCGATGATACTATTTATATAATTTATATGGTGGAGGATGACGGGATCGAACCGCCGACCCCCTGCTTGTAAGGCAGGTGCTCTCCCAGCTGAGCTAATCCTCCGAAGTGGTGACCCGTACGGGATTCGAACCCGTGTTACCGCCGTGAAAGGGCGGTGTCTTAACCACTTGACCAACGGGCCAGTATGTATGGCAGAGAAGAAGGGATTCGAACCCTCGCACCGCGTTAGCGATCTACTCCCTTAGCAGGGGAGCCCCTTGAGCCACTTGGGTACTTCTCTGTATGGCTCCGCAGGTAGGACTCGAACCTACGACCGATCGGTTAACAGCCGATAGCTCTACCACTGAGCTACTGCGGAATAATAAAGACAATTTGTATCTTATAAAATTTCTTATCGTAAGTCAAGATGTTTTTTCTCAACATCTTGTACAAACGTGACATGTTTATAATATACTGGATTGCGTTTTCACTGTCAAGATGTTTTCTTTATCAGGTTCAGTTTCCCTTTACACTTTCCGCAGACATATCTTTTTGTATTTATTTGACGTCTTCTTACATATTGAAGCAAACAGCCCATACATTCATACGTATAAACCTTTTTTTCCTTCTCTTCATTAATTATTCGTTTACAGAAGCGTGGCGCATCAACTTCTTTTAACAATTCACGAAAATCTCTATCCCGGTGCTTATAGCCCCTTCCTGTAATATGTAAGTGATAATGACAAAGCTCATGTTTAATGATTCCGACTAACTCTTCTTTCCCATACATTTCGTAATATCGATAATTCAGTTCAATGTTGTGTGTATTCAATAGATAACGTCCACCAGTTGTACGCAACCTACTATTGAACATAGCTCTATGTAAAAATGGCATTCCGAAGTATTGTAGTGATACTTCTTCCACCAGACGCTGTATTTCTTGCTCATCCACTCTCATTCCTCCTAAACTAAAAAATATTTTTACACTTTTCTCCTCCCTTATACATATATTAAATAGTACATATACCCATCCTCATTCAAGAAGCGTGGTTTCTAAAAATATAGCATGAATAGAAATCCACTCACCAACCTCTCATCAATAGTACCTTACATTTTTGAGAGTAGGATTAAACAAGGAGGGATTCCTATGCCTACGTGGCTAAAAAAACAAATGCAACGCGCATATTTTGAAAAAAACCGGTATCAAATTAAATTACTAAATGAATGCTGGTTTTATTATAGCAAAATACATCAAAGCTCATAATCCATTACACGTTTTATCCCATAAAAAAAGAGCAGTTTCATCTGCTCTCTTCTCTTACTATTCAATCGGCAACATGGATAGTGCAACGCGACCTTTTTTCGTATCAATATCATCTACCCATACCTTGACGATTTGTCCGACAGATACAATATCTAACGGATGCTTCACATACTGTTTGCTTAGTTTAGAAATATGTACTAAACCATCTTGTTTTACACCTACATCAACAAAAGCACCAAAATCAACAACGTTACGAACTGTTCCTTCCAGTTCCATACCACGTTTTAAATCTTCTAATTTCAAAATCCCTTTTTTCAGAAGCGGTTTAGGCAACTCATCCCTCATGTCTCGCTCTGGACTAATGAGCGCATCTATAATATCAACTAATGTTGGCTCCCCAACTCCCGTTTCTTGCGATAACTTAGAAATCTCCACTTCTTCTAAGCTCTTTTGTAATTGCAATTGCCCTACGTCATCTTTTGATAACCCTAGACTCTTCAATAACAATTCAACATTTTTATATTGTTCTGGATGAATACCCGTTCGATCTAACGGATTTGCCCCTTCTAATATACGTAAGAAACCTATGCATTGTTCATATGTCTTCGCACCTAGACGCGGTATTTTCTTTAATTCTGTTCGTTTTGTAAATTTCCCTTCTTCTTCACGCTTTGCCACAATATTTTTCGCAACAGTTTTCGATAAACCCGAAACATATTGCAATAACGCAACTGAAGCTGTATTTACATTCACACCGACTTGGTTAACTGCCGTCTCTACTACAAATGTTAATGATTCATTCAACCTCTTTTGAGATACATCATGTTGGTATTGTCCAACCCCAACTGATTTAGGATCAATCTTCACAAGTTCAGCAAGTGGATCTTGCAGACGTCTCCCAATAGAAACAGCACTTCTTTCTTCAACCTGTAAATTCGGAAATTCCTCACGAGCTAAATCGGAGGCCGAATACACACTCGCACCAGCTTCGTTCACAATAATATAGAAGACTTCTTGTTTCACATTTTGTAATACATCAACTATAAATTCTTCCGATTCTCTAGAAGCTGTACCATTCCCAATCGCAATCATTTCAACTTGATATTTATCTATAATAGAAAGAACTTTCATTTTTGCATCTTCATATTTACAAACAGGTGGATGCGGATAAATAACATCAATATATAGAACCTTCCCAGTATCATCTACAACAGCTAATTTACAACCCGTTCTATATGCAGGATCTAAAGCTAACACAACCTTTCCTTTCATTGGAGGTTGTAATAACAAATTACGTAAGTTCTCAGAAAAAATATGTATCGCTTGTTCCTCAGCTGTTTCTGTTAATTCTTTTCGAATCTCTCTTTCAATGGAGGATTGAATTAATCGTTTATAACCATCCTCAATTGCTAACTTTACATAATGCGCACTTTTAGAATCGTTATCACGAATTACTCTCTTATATAAGAAAGTTACTATCTCATCTACTGGTGGAACAACAGAAACTCTCAATATATCTTCTTTCTCACCGCGATTCATCGCTAATACACGATGCGGTACTACTTTCTGCAACGGTTCTTCATAACTGTAATACATTTCATATATATTCTTTTCATCTTTCTCTTCATCTTTTACGGACAAAGACATAACACCTTTTCTAAAAGTAACATTCCGAATCCAACTACGATAAGCTGCTTCATCTGAAACGATTTCTGCAATAATGTCTTGGGCACCTTGTAATGCTTCTTCTGCAGATTGCACTTCTTTCTCTGCGTTAATAAATTCCACTGCCTTCTGATTTGGATCTTCTTTCTTATATAACAATAACCATTCAGCTAACGGCTCTAGTCCTTTTTCTTTTGCAATCGTTGCTTTCGTTCTTCTTTTCTCTTTATATGGACGATATAAATCTTCTACTTCTTGCAACTTTACAGCTTTAACAATTTGCTGACGTAACTCTCCTGTCAGTTTCCCCTTCTCATCAATAAGACGAAGAACCTCTTCTTTCCTATCTTCAAGCTGCATCATATATTGCCATCTCTCTAAAATTGTACGAATTTGCACTTCATCTAAAGAGCCTGTCCATTCTTTTCGGTAACGAGCAATAAATGGAACTGTGTTACCTTCTTCTGTTAATTGAATAACATGACGAACTTGCTTTTCGGTAAAGCCTAATTCCTTCACTAACATTTTCATTAACGCTTGTCGATTATCTACCATTTCCATATACAACCGTAACCTCCTCTATAATAAAAAAAAGTTGCCCTGTAAAGAGAGCAACTTAAACTGCCGATTTAAAAATCTATTAGTCCTAAACTAATTTGTAGCGCTTCATCTACACGAATCATCATCACTTCATCTAAGTGAGTGATTTTGTCCGTTAAGCGCTGCTTATCGATTGTTCGAATCTGCTCAAGTAAAATAACAGAATCTCTCTCAAAACCGTACTTTTTCGCATCAATTTCCACATGAGTGGGTAATTTAGCTTTTTGAATCTGTGCAGTAATAGCCGCTACAATCACCGTTGGACTAAAACGATTTCCGATGTCATTTTGAATGACAAGAACCGGACGAACGCCTCCTTGCTCAGAACCAACAACTGGGGAAAGGTCTGCAAAATACACGTCGCCGCGTTTTACAATCAAAATATTACCCCCCGCTAACTAAGCGTTCTACTGTATGAGCTGCTTCATACTCTGCTAAGAAAGCTTCCGATGCAATACCAAGATTAATTTTTCCCATTTCAATGTACCCACGTCGCATTGATTCATGTTGGTAGCGTTTCTTCGTCTTATGTTGACGCAATAACAGTTGTGTTGCCTGGCAAATTAGTTCATGGCGATTCTTATTCTCTTGTTTTCCAATTCCGTCCAATTCCGTTACCATTTGCTTTGGCAACCGAACCACGATTTCAGTAGTTACACTTGATTCGGACACAAAAATACACCTCCACCGTCAACTACACACCCAAATATATATATGACACCTATTGTAATAATACCATTGTATGGAGCCTGTTGCAAAGACTTCCTTATTCCTTGCTTATGTTTTCCAATTCACAAACAAAACATTCATATTCTTTTATTTTTATCTTATTACAAACAAGAAACGAAAGAGTTTCCCAGCAAAATTCACGTTAAATTATGTTAAAAGTAATGATAAGTAAAAAGCTTCTCATCAAAAATGAGCTTATTCTTAACCAATGAACAGTCCTCTCAAATGACAAGAAGCAAACCATACTACCTTCTATATATTGTTCAAATAATTGATTACTTCTACAACCTTGCCGTGCCGTATGAATATTCTCGGCACACGGAAGCTTATCGTTGCAATAATTTCATAATTAATAGTCCCAGAATATTCAGCAACCTCAGTAGCACTAATATACTCATCACCTTGTTTTCCAATGAGTGTAACTTTCGTACCAAGCGGCACTTCACAAGGAAGCTGTATCATGAATTGATCCATTGTTACTCGACCTACAATCGGTACCCTTTTACCATTTATAAGCACTTCGAACCCTTGTAATCTTCTAAGCCATCCATCTGCATATCCAATCGCAACAGTTGCAATCCATTCTTCCGTTTTCGTTCGGTAAGTGACGTTATAACTAATCCCATCCCCTTTAATCACCTGTTTAATATGAGCAACTTTCGTATGCAGTGATAGCGCTGGTTCTAATTTAAACGGTAAAAAAGGGCGTATTTCTACAGACGGGGATAACCCATACATCGCAATGCCAATTCGTACTGCATTAAATGTAATCCCTTGAAAACGTAGCGTTGCAGCACTATTAGCTGTATGGACAAACTTAGGATCCACTCCAAACTCTTTCAACCAACTTAACTGCTGCAAAAATGTGTTATATTGCTTATCAAAGTAAGAAGTCTCCACCTCATCCGCTGTTGCAAAATGTGTATAAACTCCTTCTAGTTCTAAAAATGGCGCACCTTCTAAACTTTTTAAAAACCCTTTTAATTCTTTCCGTTCGCGTATTCCAATTCTTCCCATACCGCTATCGAAATTAATGTGGTATTTCATTGTAGATGAACCATCCCAAAGTTTGATCGCTTCATCCACCCATTCTTTTTGAAAAACAGTTAATGCTACATCATTTTCAGCAGCTACATTGACATCACGAGGCGGGGAAGGACCTAACACTAAAATCGGCACAGTAATACCAGCCCTTCGAAGCACTAGAGCTTCATCTAAAAAGGCAACCGCTAACCTTGTCGCCCCTGCTTCTAATGCCGTTTTAGCTACCGGTACATAATCGTGTCCATATGCATTCGCCTTGACTACAGCAAAAATCTCTACATCACTTGGAATGGAATCTTTAATGTGTGTAATATTGTTATAGATCGCATCTAAATCCACTTCCACCCAAGTGTCACGGTAAAATGGTGCTTCTTCCATAAATACACTTCCTTATACACGATATGCGAAGCTTATTCTTTTATATGCTTCTTTTATGAAATCCACCCTTCAAACTAAGAAAAGACGTGGTGCACATATATCACCACGTCTAAGAAGTTTACTTCACTTGCTTCTCTGTAACTGAACGAGCAACCATTAATAGCTCCTTCGGCTCTAAACCTTTAGACACGAGCATATATTCTACTCCGTTATGCGACCACGTTAAAGAATCTTTCGTCAATGCCCCAATTGTAAAGCCAAGATCAACCAATTCTCCGCTCACACTTATCGCTGACGAAGCCTCTGCAACTTTTGCCTTTTCTTGTATCAAAGTAAAGGATTTCTTACTTCCAGTGTATGTGAGTATCGCACGCTTGCCACTGTCTGTCTTTAACTCTTTTTCATCTTTCAAAACCATACCTTGCGGCGTATCACGCGGATACAAAATAGCAAATGGTTTGTCTTCTTTCGCTGTTGTTTGAACATCTACTTGCGCTCTAGACATATTTTGTTTCGTATCAAATGCACCTTTATCAAATTTCGCATCAAATTTCACTTTTGAGAAATCTACTTTCACAAGAACATTTTGATCATTATCCATTAACTTCACCGAAACTGGTGTTAAATCACTTTTCTTCAATGTAATCTCTTGTTTCGGCAACATGTTTTGATGTTGATAGTTTGTTTTTGTTTTAAAAATATAATACTTATCTGTTTTTTCAAAAGTAAGGTTTTTCTTATCCTGCAAAATATCTCTCACAAGGGATTCATATAAATAAGCCTGGCTACTATTTTGCGGCCAATCACTTTGGAAACGGAAACTCTTATTAAGTGCTGGCGTTAATACAAATACCCCTTCTTCATTTCTTAAAATAATTTGGCTTTGATCTTTTTTCGCATTCTGCAAATTCACACGATAAAAAGAAGGTTCCTTATGCCATATTTCTACCTTGTACTCCTGAGGCTCATTCCCTGTTTTAATAGATAATTTTGCTTCAGCTTGATAACTTTTCATCCCTTTTACTTTCGCCTCTAAATCTCTCACAACATCATCTTGTTTCTTTTCCATACAACCCGCCAACACAAAAACGGTTAATAAACCGACAAGAACTAAAAACAGACGCCTTTTCATCACTTCAGCCCCTTTGCCCCTATAAATGAATGGAAGATGTACCTTCCTTATCGCTACATCAAATATATGAGACAAAGATATAAAATATGCAGACTAGCGTGACGAGCTTTCTAAAACAACTTGAGCAACAGCAAATTCCTTACTATGACTAATTGATAAATGAACAATATGCTCTGTACTTGTAACGAGAATCGGCTTACCTCTATCATCATTCCTTACTTCAATATCTAAAAAACTCACTTCTTTTCCAATACCAGTTCCTACCGCTTTTGAATACGCCTCTTTCGCTGCAAATCTTCCAGCTACAAACTCTGTAAGGCGACTTCCCTTCAGCTCCTTAGCAACATTACGTTCACTTTCAGTTAAAATACGCTCCATAAATTTAAGTTTTCCATCTAGCATTTTTTCAATTCGATTCAATTCAATAATATCGATTCCAATCCCTACAATCATTTCAAAATCCCCTTCTTCTATTTAGCTTTCTTTTTTCATATTGTAAGAATAACAGAGAATCTTTCTGATGCAAAAGGAGTGATACTCACAACATGCTAATACCTTCTGCCCGCATTTCCTTACAACCAATCGTCATCGCTTTACTTCTCATACAATTAGTCATGATTATGTTAGGCGACTTTCTTCTCTTTCCCATGGCATCCTACAATGAATATATCGCTAAAGGAGAATGGTGGCGTCTCATAACTTCCTTACTTGTACATGTAGACTTACAACATTTCCTTTCTAATAGTATTTGTTTATTTGTGCTTGGCTCTTCTATTGAAAAACAACTAGGGCACTTTTCTTTCATCATTATTTTTTTCCTTTCTGGAACTCTTGGAAATATTTCTTCTTATCTCATTATGCCTCTTGAATATATTCATGCCGGGGCATCTGGTGGTATTTTCGGATTGCTAGGTGCACAATTATTTCTATTGTATAGTCGATATCGTTCTTCCAATCCAAGAGACATTGCTATTTTTTCAATCATGATATGTATATTACTACTATTCACTTTCTTCAATCCCTCCGCTAACCCTATAAGCCATTTAACAGGATTGATTATTGGTGGTATTTGCACTCCTTTATTAACAAAAAAATTCGATGGTGCAGAGCTTATTTAATATAAAAGCTCGCACCATCGACAATTTCTACATCTGTTTGTTTACTTAAATCTCTCATTAGTTGAAATAAAGACTCATCCTTCTTCTTCGCTTCAATCATACAATCAATTTGCGGAACACTTCCCTTTATCTTTTTTAAAAAAGATAAAAAAGTATCTACATCAATAAAGTCCGCATGCGCTCTCGGGTCTTTTCCCTCTCTAGGACTAGAAATGTGCATTTTCACTGGTAACAAAGACGATTCCCACGTATGTACAACACGCGCCCAATCTTCATGCCAATCTTCTCGATCATTATTCATCATATGGTGATGCAAATCAAACACGACTGGAATATCTAATTTTTCACCTAAATACAATGTTTCTTCTAAAGAAAAGGTCGTATCATCATTTTCTAATATGACCATCTCTTGGATACTTCTTGGAACACTTGACCAATTTTCTATAAAGCGTTCTAATGCGAGTTCCTTATCTTTATAACCTCCACCCACATGTAATACGCATCGTTGCTTATGTTCAATCCCCATACCTTTTAATAATTTTTTATGCATCTGCAATGTCTTTACAGATTGTTTAAAAATATTCTCTTCAGGTGAATTCAGCACAACGAAATGATCTGGATGAAAATCAATACGCATATTCATTCGAATAGCGTAATCACCTAGTACTTTTAAATTTTCTTTTAAGGGGCGAATATAGTTCCACTCTAACAACTCCTCATGATTCGCTAAAGGAACAAGCTTGGAACTAAGCCGAAAGAAAGATATATCATGCCCTTTATTATGCTTTAATAACCGTAAACAATTTTCTAAATTCGAATTAGCAATTCTTTCGAGTTTACGAATTGCAGCCTCTCGATCACCAATTCGTTGAAACTGCGCATATGTCATCGTTTGAGATGGAGATGCATTCTTTAAATGTACACTCATCGCAACATATCCAAGTCTTACAAGCATGTAGCACCTCTTTTCTACACAAGTTATTATGTAGTATGTACAATTACAGAAATAAAAAAAGAGAATGCCAGCAAAGGGCATTCTCTTTTTTATTAAGCTTGTGGACGGCTATGATGTTTTCTTTCGCCACGTCCATTTGAAGATCCAGGGCGACCTTGACCTTCACCTTTACGACCACGGCTACCACCATCACGATTGCGATCACGGTTACGGCCATCGCCACCACGGCTACCACCATCACGATTGCGATCACGGTTACGACCATCGCCACCGCCGCGTCCGTCACGACTACGATTACGGTTACCATCACGGTATCCGCCTCCGTTACCGCCGCGTTTTTTAGAACCGCCACCTCTTGAAACAACTGGTGGTTCTGACGTTAAAGCGATTGGAGTTGTATCTGGCTCTTTTGTCATCATTTTTAAAGCAGCAGCTACTACTGTTACAGAATCATTCTCTTCTAACATTTCTTCTGCAATACGCTTGTAGTATGATAAATTATCATTTTCAATTGTGCTTTGAAGTTTTTCAGCGATTAAACGTTGTTGACCTTCTAATGCCTCGTCAAGTGTCGGTGCTTCCATACGATCAACTTTACGTTTTGTAGTGCGCTCGATATTTTTTAATTGTCCTGATTCACGTGGTGTTACAAATAACATTGCAATACCTTTTTTACCTGCACGGCCAGTACGACCGATACGGTGAACGTATGATTCTGGATCTTGTGGGATATCGAAGTTATATACATGTGTTACGCCTGAAATATCAAGACCACGTGCAGCAACGTCTGTTGCAACAAGAACTTCAATAGCACCTTCTTTAAATTTACGTAATACAGACATACGCTTCGCTTGTGTTAAGTCACCGTGAATACCTTCTGCTGCATAACCACGTAAGTTTAATGCTTCTGATAATTCATCAACACGACGCTTTGTACGACCGAATACGATTGCAAGCTCTGGAGATTGAATATCTAATAAGCGTGTTAACACGTCAAACTTTTTCTTTTCTTGCACTTCTAAATAGAACTGCTGAATGTTTGGCATTGTTACTTCTTTTGCTTTTACTTTAATGTGTTGAGGCTCAGTCATGAAACGCTCAGCAATACGACGGATTGGATCTGGCATTGTCGCTGAGAATAATAATGTTTGATGTGTATCTGGCACATCTGTTAAAATCGCTTCAATATCTTCAATGAAGCCCATGTTTAACATTTCATCCGCTTCGTCAAGAACAACTGTCTCTACGTTTTGTAAGCGAAGTGTTTTACGGTTAATATGATCTAAAATACGACCCGGCGTACCAACAATAATGTGTGGGTGTTTTTTTAGAGCACGAATTTGGCGGTTAATATCTTGACCACCATAGATTGGTAAAATACGAACGCGTTTATGTTTACCAATTTTGTACAGCTCTTCTCCAACTTGAATTGCTAATTCACGCGTTGGCGCGATAACAATACCTTGAACTGCTTCTTTATTTGTATCCACTTTATCTAATAGTGGTAATCCGAATGCTGCTGTTTTCCCTGTACCTGTTTGCGCTTGCCCAATAATATCCTTACCTTGCAATGCATGTGGAATTGTTTCAGCTTGAATCGGCGTAGCCTCTTCAAAGCCCATACTTTCAACAGATTGTAGTAAAGACTCACTTAATCCTAATTCTCGAAATGTTGTCAATGTTACTTCTCCTTTTCTATCCTATACTTATCATTTAAAAAAAGGCGTTTTCCGAATTTGCGGAAAAGCCCTTTTCCTGAATGCTCACGTATATAAACGGGCGTATATTCTTCGCGAAAATACTTCTAAACGTTATTACACTTTATCAATTATAAGTTTTGTATGTGCAAAAAGCAAACCCAACTGTTACCTTATTTTCATATTCAGAGTTTTTTTCTTCACTTTTATTTTTTTATATTTACTGTAAGCGCTTATTATAAGTTTCTTCTATTTTCGCATCTATCATCCCTATTTATATACACCAATTATTTCAACATCGTAATTACTTCTTCCAATTTCATGCCGCGAGATGCTTTTATTAATACAACATCTTTCACATCAACTACTGCTTGTAACTCTTTTACTAGCTCCTCTTTATTATCATACGCTTTTACACGCTCAATAGGGAAATTAATTTTCGCTCCTTCAGCAATTTGAGCCCCTAATTTACCATATGTGAACACATATGAGATTTTTGCTGGATCGATTAATTTACCTACCTCATAATGGAATTGTACTTCTTGATCACCAAGTTCTAGCATATCACCAAGTACAACAATTTTTTTAGCAAATCCATCTAAACCATTCATTAGGTGGAACGCTGCTTCCATAGCCGTTGGACTTGCATTATAAGCATCATTGATAATTGTTAAACCACTATTTGTTTTTACAATTTCCATACGCATGCCTGTCATTTGAAGTGTTACTAAACCTTCTTTCATCTCTTCCCACGTTACACCAAAATATTTCGCAATTGCCATTGAAGCAAGCGTATTGTACACATTGTGTTTTCCTAATACTGGTAAGTAGAATGAAATATTTTCTTCTCTATTCATTTTAAAATGTGTCCCAGTTGCCTGTAATGTTACAGTCGTTGGATAGTAATTATTTGCTCTAGCATCACCAAACGTAACTGTTTCAGCTATTAAATTCATTTCAGGAACACGATTTGTTAATAATGGCTCATCTCCGTTATATACGAATACTCCACCTTCTTGTAATCCTGTCACAATTTCTAATTTCGCTTCAGCAATTGCTTCACGAGAGCCTAAGTCCATTAAATGTGCCTCACCGATGTTCGTAATGATAGCTGCATTTGGACGTGCTAACTTAGATAAGAATTCAATTTCCCCTCGGCTGGACATACCCATCTCTAATACAGCTACTTCTGTATTTTCTTCTAAGTTTAAAATAGTAAGAGGTAACCCAATATGGTTATTAAAGTTTCCTTCTGTTTTTTGAACTTTGAATTTAGTCGCAAGAAGACTTGTTACAATATCTTTTGTAGATGTTTTACCGTTACTCCCTGTCACACCAATAACTTTCACATCCAATTGATTGCGATAGTTTTTCGCTAACATTTGTAATGCTGATAACGTGTCTTCCACAAAAATAACGGGAAGATTCTCAGGTGGATTTGCTACATCTTTCATCCATAATGTCGCCACAGCTCCATTTTCAACGGCTTTATCTACAAAAGCATGTCCATCGAAACGTTCACCTTGAATCGGAACATATAAGTTTCCATTTTCAATTTTTCTCGTATCAATAGAGACTCCTTGTATAGTAATTCCCTCATATTGCTCTGCTAATCCCGTACCATTTACCATCTGTTCTACTTGTTTTAACGTTCGATTTATCATGAGAACACTCCTTACATAGAGGAAGCACTATTCCTGCGAATAGTGCTCCCTCCTTTTTTGTTAGATTGTATATTTAATTTTTTGTTTTTCTTCGTGACGCTCAATCGCTAAACGAATTAGCTCTTCAATTAATTCCGGATACGGTAATCCAGTATGTTGCCATAGTAGAGGGAACATACTAAACGGCGTAAACCCTGGCATCGTATTCACTTCGTTAATATATACTTCTCCGTCTTTCGTTAAGAAGAAATCAGCTCTTGTTAAGCCAGCACTATCTAACGATTGGAATGCAATAATTGCATCTCGCTTAATGACATTAGACTCTTCTTCTGTCATTTCAGCCGGAATAATTAATGCTGTATCGCCATCGATATATTTCGACTTATAATCATAGAAGTCCTTTTTCGGTACGATTTCACCTACAACTGAACATTTCGGTTCATCATTACCTAATACACCAACTTCTACTTCACGTCCAACAATATTTTCTTCTACAATAATTTTGCGATCAAATTGGAATGCCTCTTCAAATGCATTCTCAAGCTCTTCACGATTTTTACACTTATTAATACCAACACTTGAACCAAGGTTTGCTGGTTTTACGAAGCAAGGATATCCTAAAACTTCTTCTACTTTTTCGTATGCTGTTTCACAATCTTTTTCCCATGCACTACGAATAAACGATGCATACTTCGCTTGTTTCAATCCAGCTTCTGCAAAGATGTTTTTCATAACAACTTTATCCATACCAGCAGCAGATGCTAGAACACCATTTCCTACATAAGGAATGTTCATTAATTCTAATAATCCTTGAACCGTTCCATCTTCACCATTTGGTCCATGTAATAATGGGAAAATAACGTCGATAGCATTTTCCTCAGAAGCTGCAGATGGAATGATTTCTGTGCTTAATGATAACGGAGAAATCGCATTTTCTGCACCGCTCATTTTTAGAACTTCAACATCTGTTACTTCACCTTCAATACGCTCACCGCGCACCCATTGACCTTGTTCTGTAATATAAATTGGATGAATCTCGAATTTATCTTGATTTAATGCTTTAATAGCAGCAAGAGCCGTTTGTAGCGAAACTTGATGCTCAGCTGATTTTCCACCATATAATAAACCTAATTTAATTTTTGTCACTGAAATCACCCTAACCAATTGTTTTCATTTTTCTATTTTAGCACTTTTTATAAAAATAGGTAGTTCCTATTTGAAATAAAATGTAACTTCCACAAATAATTAAATGACACCACTTATTGGTTTTCTATACTTTTTCTACTTAACTTTCTTCATAAATATACAAAATTAAATTCTAAAATACAGTGAAACTTTAATTAACGAGGGGCCATCCCCACTAATTATCAGCCCGCACCAATCGGACAGTTATCTCCCGCCGAATTTTGAGGTGGAAGTCTTACTGCCCATAAATAGCGGGATAAAATTGTAATCCAATCTAGTTATGTACCTAAAATATGTAGAAATCCCCTTTTTGTGTATGTCATCTACTCATTAAGAAGACTGTTTGGTCAGTGTGCCTTTTTGCCTTTGCTCAACGAGACGATCTAAAGAAACATATACAATACCTGCAACTACACACCCTACAGCTAAAATTGTAAATAGAAAGTGGCCAAGTAATCGATCCAATAAAAAACCGCCAAGAAGTGGACCGAATGCGCCTCCTGTAATCCACTGCAAACTGGCAGCTCCCATATAAGTCCCTCTCAAGTGCTCAGGGGCCAAATTCGCTACAAACGTCATCTGTACAGGCGACATAATCATCTCACCTAACGTATATATGGCATAAACGAACAGCAACGTTATTAAAATAATCGTAGCATTTGCATCAAATTCCCCAAACCACTTCGGTAACCATCCTATAAAGAACAAACCAACACCGAACAAACATGCACCATATAACATCGTCTTTCCGACAGGTTTATCTGTGGCCCATTTTGAAATTTGAAATTGGAACAACACAACTAATAGTCCATTTAAAGCCATTAAATATGGATATGGATTGTTAGTTCCAAAAATGCCTTTCATTTCATTATCAAAGTGCAGCGGCAACATGCCCTCTGTTTGAGAAAATCCCATCGAAATAATGATACCTGCTAACAAATAAATCATTAGTGCCTTATCTCTCATTACAATTTTCCAAACCGCCTCTGATTCCTTTTCTTTATTTTCTTCTTTATTCGCACTCTTTGGCATTGTCTCTTGAATAAGAATGAATACAAGTAATGCATAAAATAACATCGTAGACGAGGCAATAATAAACACAAGGTTCTTCGACAACATAACTACTGAAGCACCCATTATCGGGCCAATTGCAGCACCCATATTGTGCCCCATTCGTAATAAACCATATGCTTCTGTTCTTTTTTCAGGTGCTGTTACATCCGCAACCATTGCTGATGCAGCGGGATGGAATAATGAATTGCTGAGCCCTAAAAAAATAGATAAAATAGCATAAGGAATAAATCCTTCTATAAATAAAAAACCTAGCATGAACAAAGCATTACTCACCATTGAAAAAATCATTATTGGCTTTCTTCCATATATATCAGCAATCCTCCCACCGAGAAGAGAACCGAAACTTGCGGCAATCGGAGAAAGTGCCATAATAACCCCTACTTCCAATAACGAATCCACCTTATCTTTTAAATATAGGGCAAAAAAAGGCATCAACATCATCATTGCAATTCCATTTAACGTTTCGCCAATAAACCGAATCCATATGTTTCGGTCCATCTCCCTTAACTCACGCCACGTATTTTTCATACATTCCCCCCTCAGTTCCCCAACAATTATATTATATACACAATCAGAAAAATGTAAATTTTCAGAATAAAAAATCCATCCTAACAGAATTAGAATGGATTTTTCAACTTATAAATTCGCTGCATCTTCTTCGTCTTTACTATTATTTAAAGCACTATGTTTTCGGCTATATAAGAAGTAAACTGCAATACCGATAACCATCCATACCCCAAAACTAATCCAAGCAGTTCCGGATAACTGAAGCATTAAATATAAACAAAAAATCACCGTTAATGCTGGTAAAAATGGTACAAGCGGTGCCTTAAATGCTCTTGGTAAATCCGGATGAGTTCTTCTCATTACAATAACAGCAACAGCTACAAGTGCAAAGGCTGATAAAGTCCCCATATTTACAAGATGCGCTAACACATTTAAATCTATTAATCCTGAAATAAGTGCTGCAATAATTCCTGTTGTCCATGTATTTAAAAATGGTGTTTTAAATTTTGGATGGACTTTAGCAAGGCGCTTCGGCAATAATCCATCTCTACTCATTGCATACGAAACACGTACTTGCCCATACATCATAACTAACATTACTGTTGTGATTCCTGTAATTGCTCCTACTGAAATTACTCCCGCTAAACTATCTTGTCCAATAAATTGAAGTGCAAAAGCAACTGGATCTGATATATTTAACTGTCCGTATGGAACAATTCCTGTCAAAATAAGTGAAACAACAATATAAAGAACCGTACAAATTAATAAAGATGCAATAATGCCAATTGGTAAATCACGTTGTGGACGTTTCACTTCTTCTGCTGCCGTTGAAACTGCATCAAACCCTATGAATGCAAAAAACACTGTAGCAGCTCCAGCCATTACACCATCTAAGCCAAACGGCATAAAAGGTGTCCAATTTTCAGGTTTTACATAATTAAAACCAGCAAAGATAAATATGAGAACAACCGCTAATTTAATAAACACCATAATGTTATTTATTCGTGCACTTTCACGAACACCTCTAGATAAAAGAACTGTCATTACTAAAATAATTAGAACCGCAGGCAAATCAATTATTCCACCCTTTCCTGTACCAGGGGCCGAGGAGAGAATGGTAGGAATATGGATCCCAAATCCCTTTAATAAAGATTGAAAATAAGCGGACCAACCGTTTGCTACAGCAGATGTAGCGAGTAAATACTCAAGCATTAAGTCCCATCCAATTAAAAATGCGAATACCTCTCCCATCGTCGCATATGTGTACGTATACACACTGCCTGAGACAGGAACTGAAGAAGCGAATTCAGCATAACAAAATGCAGCAAAGGCACAGGCTAACGCGGCTATCGCAAATGATAATATAATAGCTGGCCCAGAATGTTTTGCTGCTACCACGCCCGTTAGAACAAAAATACCTGTTCCAACAATTGCCCCGATTCCAAGCATAGTTAAATCCAATGCACCCAATGTTCTTGCTAACGTCTTTTGCTTACTCTCTTGCATTAGCTTTGCAATAGGCTTCTTTTGAAAAATTTGCTTCATAGCATGCTCCTCCAAGTTTTAAATTTTCTGAAAATTTTTAATTCGCTTTTTTATTTTACTCATTGCACTTTCCCCAGTCAATACTTTTGTCGAAATAAGTAGAAATCTTTCGGAACATACAATATCCTTATCGTTGTTTCTATATATCTTTCCGTATTTTTTTTTGGTATTATTATACATGTCGATTCCACAAAAGAGGCATGCTCACTTATTGAGCATGCCTCTTTTTACCTATTTCACAGTATGTGAACCTTCTTCAATCCAGCTATACATATATTTTTCATCTTCTGTTTCATGTGCTTGCTTTACAATACGAAGCGGACGGAACGTGTCTATCATAACAGCTAGTTCAAGTGTTTCTTTCTTCCCTATACTTCCCTCTGTTTTCCCAGGATGCGGCCCATGAGGAATTCCGCTCGGATGAAGTGTAATAGAACCTTCTTCCACACCTTTCCGGCTCATAAAGTTTCCTTCTACATAGTACAGTACTTCATCACTATTCACGTTACTATGATAATATGGTGCCGGAATAGATTCTGGATGATAGTCGTATAAACGTGGTACGAAAGAACAAATAACGAAATTGTGACCTTCGAACGTTTGATGTACTGGAGGTGGCTGATGAATACGACCTGTGATTGGTTCAAAGTCCTCTACATTAAAGACCCACGGATATAAATAGCCATCCCAACCAACAACATCTAACGGATGGTGCCCTAAAACATGTTTATGCATATAGCCTCGCGACTTTGTCATTACGACAAACTCACCTTTTTGATCATACGTCTCTAATTTTTCAGGACCACGAATATCTCTCTCACAAAACGGACTATGCTCTAACAATTGTCCATATTCATTCCGATAACGACGCGGCGTTGTGATTTGACTATTTGCCTCTACAACAAGAAACTTAGTCTCTCCCTCATCTGGAATAACACGATAAATCGTTCCAATTGGGATTGTTACATAATCACCTTTTCGATAGTGAATCGTTCCAAACATCGTTTCAATTTTCCCTGTTCCGTAATGAACAAATAACATTTCATCACCATCACCATTACGGTAGAAATAGTCCATTTTTTCTGTTGGAGCCACTACTCCAATTAATAAATCCTCATTCCCAAGCATAAAATTCCTTCCGCTTACTGCATCGCCAGTTTTTTTATTTTCTTTCGTGCGAAAATGACGATGAGCAAGAGCTACATCTTCTTCATACTGCAACTGACAAGAATGAGATAATGCCGCATGACCTACTTCCGTTGGCATATAATGATGGTACAAAATAGATTGCGTACCAGAAAAACCTTTTGTTCCCATTACCTGTTCGCGATAAAGCGACCCATCTTTTTTACGGAATTGTACATGTCGTTTATGAGGTAGCTCCCCCATGTGACGATAAAACATGCCCATCACCTGCTTCCATTTCTTTTTTGACCGTATTACGTAACGTACCTAAACCAGTAATCGTAAGTTCTACAACATCCCCATCTTGCAGCCACTCTTCCGTACCCAGTTCTAAAACACAACCTGTTCCTACTGTCCCAGAACCAATCACATCGCCTGGATATAACGTAACGTCTTCCGAAGCACGTTCAATCATTTCAGCAAATGTATAGTAAATATCTTGGAAGTTCCCCTTTGATAATAGCTTTCCATTTACATGAGCAGTCATCTCTAACTCATAACGGTCACCGTTACGATAAACATCCAATTCCTCTTTCGTAACAAGGTGCGCTCCTAATGAAGTTGCAAAATCTTTTCCTTTTGCTGGACCAAGTCCTACCTTCATTTCTGTTGCTTGTAAGTCCCTTGCACTCCAGTCGTTCATAATACAATAACCAAAAATGTATTCCTCTGCTTGCTCACGAGAAATATTTCTTCCTTCTTTCCCAATTACGCAAGCGATCTCTAACTCATAATCAAGCTTTTTAGATTTCTTCGGACCAATTACAAAATCATCTGGACCAATTACAGCACGATGGTTCGTAAAATAAAAAACCGGGATATCGTACCATTCAGGTACAACCTCTAGCCCTCTCCGGCCGCGGGCCGTTTTTACATGCTGTTCAAACGCGTAAAAATCCCGAATACTACTCGGATTAGGAATTGCCGCCGCTAATTGCACTTCCTCTAAGGAATATATACCCTTTTCCGGATTCTCCATATTACGCAATACTTCTACATACTCATCCGCTTTCTCTAAAAAGGCGAACATAGAAGAAGGTAATTTTCCATCACTAGCAAGATTCATATCAATTACTTTGTCACCTTCAAGCCATCCAGCTCGCATTTCTTTCGAAGGAAGACGAAATGTAACAAATTTCATCATGATTCCTCCCTATGAAAATGAAATTTCCACCAGCAAAGAGACTTTTGCTGGTGGATACAAATCTTATAAGTTTCCGCGACGTTCCTGTTCTCTTTCAATTGATTCAAATAATGCTTTAAAGTTCCCTTCTCCAAATCCGCGAGAACCTTTACGTTGAATAATTTCAATAAATAAAGTTGGACGATCTACAATTGGTTTCGTAAAGATTTGTAGTAAGTATCCTTCCTCATCGCGATCTACTAAAATCTTTAATTCTTTTAACCTATCAATTTCTTCATCAATTTTCCCAACTCGCGCACTTAACTCATCATAATAAGTATCAGGTGTATCTAAAAACTCCACACCATTTTCACGAAGTGCTTCCACTGTTTTAACGATATCGCTTGTTAATAAAGCAAGATGTTGTACACCTGCTCCATTATAGAATTCTAGATATTCTTGAATTTGCGATTTTCTCTTTCCATCTGCTGGCTCGTTAATAGGGAACTTAATACGACTTCCATTTGTCATAACTTTCGACATTAATGCTGAATACTCTGTACTAATATCGTCATCATCAAAATGAATCATTTGTTTAAAGCCCATAACATTCTCATAATAGCTAACCCATTCTTCCATTTTCTCAACATTACCAACTACGTGATCTACAGCAATTAAACCTGACTCTGCAAATGGAATATTAAACTCCACTTGTTGGAATCCTGGCATAAATGTTCCTTTATAATTTTTACGCTCTACAAGCGTGTGAATTGTATCACCATACGTACCAATAACTGCTTTTTTCAGTGTACCGTTCTCGTCTGTTAATTCCACAGGTGGAGCAATTGCAACGGCACCACGTTTCACAGCTTCCGAATATGCTTTGTCAACATCGTCAACAAGTAAAGCAACATCTTTTACACCATCACCATGTGTCTTTACAAATTCTGCGATACGATTATCGCTACTTAAAGCACCAGACACAACAAAACGCATATTTTTTTGCACAAGAACATAAGATACCTTTTCACGGTTACCAGTTTCTAATCCAGAGTAAGCCACAATTTTGAACCCGAATGCTCTCGCGAGGTAATAACTTGATTGCTTTGCATTTCCTACGTAAAATTCCAAATGATCTACATCACGTACCGGAAAAAAGTCCTCCATTTGTGCAGCTAGCGTATCCATAGATTTTTGTTTCATAAAATCCTCATCCCCCTGTAAATAGATTAAATGGTTCATACTTAAAACCAACCGAAAACGCTTCCAACATCAATTAATAGAAATTAGTTAGCAAGCTAACAAATTCTGACCTTTAAAATTTTCTATCTTTTCTGTCAAATTCCTCTTTTTTTCTTACATATAAAATTCGACTTTTTTCTCTTTATATGACGGAGGGAATATTCATACTTGAAGGTATATAGGAGAGGAAAACAAAAAAGACCCCAACATATTAACTACTTACTAATATGCTAGAGTCTTTATTTTTTTTGAATGATTGTATTTATATGTCTCATACTAATACATTTGCAAGGAATAAAATAAATGATGTTAATACTACCGCTCCACCTAATGATCCTAATAAATCTGTTTTTGTTACTTGTAACACTTGTTCACTGTTCATATTCCTCATTCTCCTTTCATTTTGTATGATTTAAAACTTCTATTATACTAATACACTTGATAGAAATACGATTAATGCCGTTAATACTACTGCTCCACTTGCTGATCCTACGAAATCACCTTTTGTTACTTGTAATACTTGCTCTTTCATATCTTTCATTCTCCCTTCTATTTTCTTTTGTTACAAAACTTCTATTATACTAATACGCTTGATAGAAATACGATTAATGCCGTTAATACTACCGCCCCACTTGCTGATCCTACGAAGTCACCTTTTGTTACTTGTAATACTTGCTCTTTCATTTTGCATTCTCCTCTCTTTTTCTTTTATTACAAAACTTCTATTATACTAATACGCTTGATAGAAATACGATTAATGCTGTTAATACTACTGCTCCACTTGCTGATCCTACGAAGTCACCTTTTGTTACTTGTAATACTTGCTCTTTCATTTTATGTATCCTCCTTTTTAATAAGTTATCTATATGTAATTTCTAAGAAATGTTTATTTCATAGTTTTTATGTTAGCGTTACATTAAAGTTATTAACGTAACGTTTGTAACATTAATGTAACATAACTATTGTTACGTTGCAATATAATTACGTAAATTTTATTACACTTTTTTTACGTTTTTTTATAAACACCCTTAAAATCCCTGTTTTAATGCACTTTCTACTAAGTTGACGTTTGTAATGTTATTGTAATATTACAGTCATATAACGAAACACCCTCATACCTACCTCTATTTTTGTTACAAATTAAAGTGCATATTCAAAGTAATAAGATGGCGCCTATCAACTTTTTACTGATGGTTCACGCAAGATAAAATACGATCTTTCCAAGATAAGTTTATATGTTTCCTCTATATAACTATGTATAATAAAAACAAAGAGGTGGTCATTTTGAAATTAATCGCATTAGATATGGATGGTACGCTACTATCATCTAATCTTGAAATCTCCAAGGAGAACTTACAAGCTATCCAAACTGCAAAAGAGGCTGGTCATATAGTCATGATTTGTTCTGGTCGTGCAAAAGAGGATGCTTTAAAATTATTGGAAGAATATAAACTATCTCTTCCAGTTGGAGCGAGCAATGGGGCAATTGTTTATGTGGATGGAAAAGTAATTAACTCGCGTTGTTTACAAAACGATAAAGTATACAAGCTTGCAAAATTACTAGAATCTGAAGGTTTTCCTTATAAGCTATATACGAATAAAGGAGTTTATTCTCCATATACATGGCAAGATCAAGTCATGCAAGCGTTCGAAGAAAACAAGCATGCACTAGATGTTACACTTGAAGAACTTGAAAGAATTACAGAAAAACAAAAGAAATCAAACTTAATTACTGATTTCCAAAAAATCGAAGATGTTGTAAATAATCCAGAATTAGAAATATCTAAATTCTTCATTTTGACATTTAATGCAGCGCATCGTGCACAGCTATTAAGCATGTTACAAGAAGACACTGATATTTCAGTTACGGCATCAGCTCCTACTAATGTAGAAATTATGGATAAGCACGGTCATAAAGGGAACGGTCTACAAGAAATGGCTGCTTATTTCAATATACCAATTGAAGATACTATTGCGATCGGGGACAACTTTAATGATGTGCCAATGTTACAAGTAGCTGGCTTATCAGTTGCAATGGGAAATGCTGAAGAAGATGTAAAAAAACTATGTGATGTCGTAACATTAACAAATAATGAGCATGGTGTTGCTCACGCAATCGAGAAATTTGTATTGAAACAAACTTCATCTAGTAAATAAAAAAAGGACTCTTTCAATTTGAAAGGGTCCTTTTCTTTTATACATGATGACAAGCAACAAAATGCTCTTCACCAACATTACGGAATTCTGGTACCGTTTGTTTACAAATATCTGTTGCAAACGGGCAACGTGTATGAAAGCGACAACCCGAAGGTGGATTTGCTGGACTTGGAATATCACCCTCTAGTATAATCCGCTCTCGCTTCACTGTTGGATCTGGTATTGGCACAGCTGATAACAATGCTTTTGTATACGGATGCAGTGGGTTCGTAAATAACTCATCACGCGGCGCTGTTTCCACAATCGTTCCTAAATACATAATTCCAATTTTCGTACATAAGTGCTCTACTACGCTTAAATCATGAGAAATGAACAAATAAGATAGTCCCTTTTTCTCCTGTAACTCACTAAATAAATTAATGATCTGTGCTTGAATAGATACATCTAGTGCTGCCACAGGTTCGTCAGCTACTATAAATTCCGGATTTAATACCATAGCTCTTGCGATAACGATACGCTGACGTTGTCCACCAGAAAACTCATGAGGATACCGGTCAATATGATATGGGGCTAAGCCACATAACTCTAATACTTCTGTCACTTTTTCACGAACATTTTCTTTCGTCGCTAGTCCGTGAGCCAACATCGGCTCGCCAAGTGCTTCTCCAATCCTCATTCTCGGATTTAATGAGCTAAATGGATCTTGAAACACAAGCTGCATATTAGGACGATGTTTTCTCAATTCCTCTTTTGATAGAGAATGAACATCGTGTCCTTTAAACTTCACTTCTCCCTCCGTTTTTTGAACGAGACGTAAAATTGTTTTTCCTATCGTCGTTTTTCCGCTTCCTGATTCACCAACGAGACCGAACACTTCGCCTTTATTAATAGTAAAACTTACTCCATCAACTGCTTTCACATGTCCAATCGTTCTACTAAATATGCCGCCTTTAATTGGGAAATATGTTTTTAAGTTTTTTACTTCTAATAATGGTTCACTCATTCTCCCGCACACTCCTCATATAACCAGCAAGCTACTTTATGATTCTCATCATGTACATTCAGATTTGGCGCTTCTTCTTTACATATTTCCATACAATGCTCACAACGACCGCTAAAGTAGCAAAATTCATCCAAACCAACTAAATTAGGAACCTGCCCTGGAATAGAATATAATTTATCTATTCGTTTTCCCATCACTGGTTTTGATTTCAACAACCCTTTCGTATACGGGTGTTTCGGATTTTGGAATATTTCTAGTACTGGTGCCTCTTCAATAACTTTCCCGCCATACATAACGACAACGTAATCAGCCATCTCAGCTACAACGCCTAAATCATGTGTAATTAATAAAATGGATGTTTTAAATTCTTCTTTTACTTGTCTTAATAAGTCTAATATTTGAGCTTGAATCGTAACATCAAGAGCCGTTGTCGGTTCATCCGCAATTAATAACTTCGGATTACAACTAAGTGCAACAGCAATCATAATACGTTGTAACATGCCACCACTCAGTTCGTGCGGATAAGAATGGACGATTTCATCCGCACGAGCTATACCAACTTTACGAATTAACTCAATTGCCTTCTTATACGCTTCATTTTTGCTAAGTAATTCATGCTCTCTTAACGTCTCTACAATTTGTTCACCTACAGTGAAGACAGGATTTAGCGATGTCATCGGTTCTTGGAAAATCATCGCAATATCATTTCCTCGTAAACTACGAAGCTCTTTCTCTTTCATTCCTAAAAGACTTTTTCCTTCATATAAGATATCTCCACCTACCACACTGCCTGATTCAGCAATAAGTCCCATAATAGATAAAGCTGTTACACTTTTCCCGCAACCCGATTCGCCTACAACACAAACCGTTTCACCTTCTCGAACTGTAAAACTAACATGATTCACAGCCTTTACTGTTCCTTCTTCTGTCTGAAAGTGTGTTTGTAAGTCTTTCAGCTCTACTACCGCTTTACTCATACCTTCTCACCTACCGTCTCATCTTTGGATCTAACGCATCACGAAGTGCATCACCAAGTAAATTAATTGATACAACTGTTATAAAGATTGCGAAGCCAGGCGGAATCCATAACCACGGCCGCTTTTGGAAATCAATTAATGAGTTAGCTGCGCTAATCATATTCCCCCATGATGGTGTAGGTGGGACGACGCCGAGACCTAAGTAACTTAGCGCGGATTCACTCAAAATTGAACCTGCAACACCCAAAGTTGCTACAACAATAAGCAACGGAAAGACGTTAGGAATTAAATGATGAATAATTTTTCGAGAATCCTTTAATCCTAATACATCTGCTGCTTGCATAAAGGCTTGCTCCCGCAATGTTAAAATTTGTCCTCTCACAAGCCGGGCAAGTCCTGGCCATCCTACTAAACTTAAAATAATCATTACAACATATAAACGGTATTCCGATGGTAATTTCCATTCTGATAAAATTGCTCCCATTATAATAAGTAGCGGTAATCCCGGAATGGACATTAACACATCCGCAACACGCATAATTAAATGATCTACAACCCCTCGATAAAAACCAGCAATTGCTCCTAATAAAGCTCCTAGTATAACGGATAATAGCATCGACGCTAAACCAATTGTTAATGAAATACGCCCTGCTTGCATAAGTCTAGTTAAAATATCCCGTCCCAACTGGTCTGTTCCAAGCCAATGTGACAGGCTGGGTGGTTTATTAATTTGTGTTACTTGTACTTTCCCATCAGCATACGGCGAAAAGATTGGACCGATAAAACTAAATAAAAACATAAATATTAAAACGTATAAGCCACACAGTGCCATCTTATTTTTCTTAATTTTTTTATACGCTTGACGCCATGGTGATGATTCATTTCTCTTTTTTCGTTCTTTCTTTTTCTCTATTATTGGTGTAATAGTCTCCATATCTTTCCCCCCCCTTACTTCAATCGAATTCTTGGATCAACAAACGCATATACAATATCAGCTAAGAAATTAGCCATAATTGTTAAACAAGAAAGAAACATTGTAAAGGCCATTAATACCGTATAATCACGGAAGTTTAATGCTTCTAATTGAATACTCCCAATCCCTGGCCAATTAAAAATCTGTTCAATAATAATCGCTCCTGAAAATAAACCAGGTAATTCAAAAGCAAGTAATGTAATTGCTGGCAAAATTGCATTTTTCAATGCATGTTTATAAATAACGGTTCTTTCTTTTAAACCTTTTGCACGAGCAGTACGAATATAATCTTGCCTAACAACATCCAACATGCTAGTTCTAAAATATCGTGTTAATGATCCTACACCAAGAAGCGTTAAAATAAATACAGGTAGAATCATATGACGTAATACTTCTAATATGTATGCTATTCCTGTTGAGTTACTTCCAATATCAATCATGCCACCAATAGGTAATAACTTTAAATCAACTGCTAATAATTTAATTAAAAATAATCCGATAAAGAATGATGGAAATGACATTGCTGCAAAGACACCGATTGTTACCAATCTATCAAACCAAGAGTGCTGCTTTGTTGCAGAAATAACCCCAATAATAAGAGCAATAATCCAAGTGAAAAATAAAGCTGCAACAGCAACGATAAATGTATTCCAAATAAATTTATTAAGTAATGAAGTTACAGGTTCTTGATACTGTAGAGAAAATCCAAAATCACCATGCAAAGCATTCACTAACCATTGAAAATATCTTTCAATAATTGGTTTGTTTAAGCCATACAATTCCCTTAACTCTTGAGCTCTCTCTGGTGTTAACTTAGGATTTGAATCAATATAATCCCCCGGCAAAAGTGCAAATAAGAAAAAAATAATAATAGATGTACCAAACAATGTAGGGATCATTTGAAGGAACCTACGAACGATATATGTTTTCACCTTTTGTCTCCCCAATCCTATTTACTTAAAAATAGAAGAACATTTTTTCAAAACAGCTACTATCCCATCGCTGTATGAAAAAACGCCTTCTATTATTTAGGTCAACCCTTATTGTTCAATAGATAACACTGGTAAGTTGGAACTAATGCTATCGTACTTTTCTGGATCAATTCCTTTTATACGTGCATTATGAGCATAAAGTAGTTTACGATAGTTTAATAAAATAACTGGTGGATCATCACTTAACTCTTTATACAGTTCTTTATAAATTGCTTTACGTTTTTCAATATCTGTCGTCCCTATACCTTTTACAATCAAGTCATCTACTTTCGGGTTGTTATAACCCGTATCACTTTTTGGATTAGTTGATAAGTAATCACTTACAACTTCACTTGGATCACTAATTCCTGGTGTTGAAACTGCCGCTAAATCGTAGTCACCTTTTCCTACTTTTGAAAGCATCGTATTAAAGTCCATCAACTCTGGATTTAATTCAACACCGATTTCTTTGTAACTTTCTTTTGCAATTGGAATAAAGATATCATTTGTTTTACCTGTATTTGATGCGTAGTATGTTAATTTTAGTTTTTGACCATCTTTTTCACGAACCCCGTCAGAACCTACTTTCCAACCAGCCTCATCCAATAATTTTTTAGCCTTTTCTACGTCGTGTGGATATTTATTAATACCTTCTTCTGTATATGCCCATGAAACTGGCGCAATTGGTACGTTAGCAACAGATCCATATCCTTGTAAAGCTGTATCCACATACTTCTTACGGTCTAATCCATAAGTAAGTGCTTGACGTACCTTCTTATCTTTCAAATACGATTTCTTATTATTTACATAGATATAAGCAATATCACTTGATGACTCAAGATTAATATTTGCAAACTCTAATCCTTTTAATTGGTCTATATTCTCAGGATTTGCTCTAAATCCACTATAGTCCAGTTCACCTGTTTGGAATAATTGGAATCCAGTATCACCTGATGTGATTTTATAAATAAAGTTTTTGATTTTTGGTTTACCTGCATAATAATTTTCATTAGCAACAAAGCGTACTTCTTGACCTGGAACATATTTTTCAAATTTATATGGACCCGCTGCAATTGGTTGCCCATATAATGCTTTTAAATAGTCTAAACTTGTATTTTGTTTATAATCTTTTCCATAATAAGCTTTTGATAGCACTGGGCCACCTAAATTAGTTAGCGCCTGTGAATTAACTTTTTCAGTTGTAATTTTAATTGTCTGTGGATCAACAACTTGAATTCCTTCAATAGAAGTTGCTTTTCCTTCTTTATATTCTTTGCCACCTTTAACAGCATACTGGGCAATATCCATTCCACCTTCATACGCTTTATCATGAAGTAGTGTTAATGTAAATGCTACGTCCTCCGCCGTTAAAGGCGAACCATCACTAAATTTTAGGTTTTTACGTAAATGGAATGTATATGTTAACTGGTCAGCAGAAATATCCCATTTTTCTGCAAGATCCGGAATAGGTTTACTTTGTTTGTCTGTTGCTACTAGTGACGCAAAAATAACAGATGTTACATTTCCATCCCAACCATTCTCTTGGAAATATGGAAGGAAAACTCCCCCTGGCTTAGAAATGGCTGTAATAAAAGTATCTTTTCGCTGATTTGCTTTCTCTGGACTTTTCTTTTTATCTGTAGCTGGAATTGATTCAATCTTAGCGTCTTTTAAATCCTGCTTTTTTACCGGTTCTGTAGAAGCCGTATCTTCCTGTCCCCCACAAGCAGATAACACAAGCGAACTACTCAATAATACTGAAAATACACCAGCCCATTTTTTTGTCTTTTTCTTCATTGTCCCCACCCTAACTTTTTTAATAATTAAACCTTATGAATTGCTTGCCTTATGTATGCCTCCCACAGCAATATTTTATAGTCAATCGGAAAAGTCGGTTTTAATCGTAAAAAAATAGATGTTTTTGAGGGGTAACAATCCTATTCCGACCTTTCCAGTAGACTTTATGGTTATTAGCTTATATCGTCAGTTATATTTTGTCAATTCTTTCTAAATAAATATTTTGAAAATTTTTATTCTATCTTTAATTTAGGTAAACTTAATAAAATACCGTTATAGTTATCTTCTTGTAATCCTTGAATTCGTGCATTATGTGCAGACACCACTTTGCTATTATTCAAGAAGATTACAGGCGGGTCTTCGCTTAATTCTTGATATAACTTTTTATAAATTTCTTTTCGCTTTTCAATATCCAACGTTTCTAATGCTTGCTTAGCTAATTCATCTACTTTCGGATTATAATATCCATCATAATTTCGTTTACTTGTTGAAACAAACTCTTCAATCGTTCCGCTCGGATCATCAATCATTGGCGTAGATACCATCGCTAAATCATAATCACCTTTTATCACTTTTGAAATCATCGTATTAAAGTCCATATATTCTGGGTTAAACTCTACACCCAACTTTTTATAATCTTCTTTCATCACAGGAATCATTACATCATTTATTTTACTTGCTGATGAGGCAAAATAACTTACTTTCAATTTTTGTCCATCTTTTTCACGAATTCCATCCGAACCCGCTTTCCATCCAGCCTCATCCAGTAATTTCTTCGCCTTCTCTAAATTATACTCATATTTATTAATGCCCTCTTCTGTATACGCCCATGAAACTGGCGTAATCGGTACATTAACGAGTGACGCATATCCTTGGAAATACGTATCAATAACCTTTTGACGCTCTAATCCGTAAATAAATGCTTGGCGGACACGTTTATCTTTAAAGTATGGCTTCTTATAATTCATTTTAATGTAGCCATAAGAGCTTCCTGTATACACATTAATATTAGCAAAACCTAAATCTTTTAATTGCTCAATGGTCTCCACGTTTGTCGTAAAACCATCATAATCTACTTCTCCTGCTTGAAATTGTTGTAACTTCGTATCACCCTTTGTAATTTTATAAATAAAGTGCTCAATCTTCGGTTTTCCTTCAAAATAATTTTCATTTGCTACAAATCGAACCTCTTGACCAGGAATATATTTATCCAATTTATAAGCTCCTGCTCCCACCGGCTTTCCATATAACTCTTTTAAGTACTCCAAGTGTCCTTGTTTATACTCTCTCCCATAATAAGCTTTAGATATAACTTCTCCACCGATTAATGATAATGTTTGAGCATTTACCTTTTCAGTCGTAATCGTAATTGTTTTCGGATCAATGATTTGAATTCCTTCAATAGAGGTTGCCTTTCCTTCTTTATAAGCTTGCCCACCTTTTATTGCTGTTTGGCTTATATCAGTCGCACCACTATAAGTTGGATCATGTAATAACGTTAATGTAAATGCTACATCATCTGCTGTTAGCGGTGAACCATCACTAAACTTTAAATCATCTTTCAAATGGAACGTATATGTAAGCTGATCCTCCGAAGTATCCCACTTCTTCGCTAATATTGGAATCGGTTTTCCTTCCCTATCGAGTCCAACAAGAGGGGCAAAGATAGCCTGCGTTATGTTACCATCCCATCCATTCTCCATAAAGTGCGGAAGGAATATCCCTCCAGGACTTGGCATTCCAACTACAAAAGTATCTTTTCTTTCTTTTACTTTTGTAGGACTTTTTGCTTTGTCGCTTGCTTTAATAAATTCATCTTTTACTTTTGGTACGTTCCCGGCTTCATTTGTACTTGCTTCCTCTTGACCACATCCGGCTAGTAATACCGATACACTAAGAAATGTAGCAAGTGCTCCTTTAAAAACATTTTTCATTGCACTCTCACCTTTACCTTCCTAATTTTTAAAGATGTAGGAACATAGGCCTCCTTTCTGTAACTATCTTTATTTTTCCTATAAAAATAGTATGAATTAATTTCAAGATTATTCCTTTCCTTTAAACATGTCAATCACTCTCTTTTATTTCTTATTAAAAAATTAAAAATTCACTTCTATTCGTTCCATATGAAACATAGACTACTAATAACCAATTACCAAAAAGGGGGCGAAAACATGGACAACCTATTCCAATACGTCCTGCACTACGTATTATTAACAATTATGATAGTCGGGGCGCTATTACTATTCCCATTCTTCCCAAAGTTCGTCCTCTTTTTAGCTTTTTTTATTATGCTCGGGATCGCTATTATCATTTCAACAAGGGAAGATACGACACAAAAAGAAAACAGAGTTCAGCGTGTAAAGCTGTAACTCTGTTTTTTTATTTTCAATCCTGATTCGCTGTTACACATACTTATGTCTCGGGAAATAAGTAACCGATCAAAAAAAACTAATATCATTTATGTTTTACAATCTATGCAAATTACGGAACAAAGATGTATCAAATTTACTGTTTCACGTGAAACACAATTTTTATTTTTCTCTTAAAGTAAAATATCAGTATAAAAAAGCGAATCCCTTCAGCAAAGCTGAAGGGATTCGCTTTCTACTTTTTACTCCACAATATTCTCTAACTCATTATATAAATCCGCTCGTAACAACTCTTTCTTCGTTTTTTCTTCATACAATTGTTCAAGCATTTCAACATCAAATACATGTTCCATCTTACACTCAAGCATATATATATCTTCTTCTACATGCATTAACTCCGTTTCAATATCCTCAACATTCCTAACTTCTTTCTTTTTTACAGGAGCTGTTGCCATACTTTTTCTTCCTTGGCGTTGCTGCTTTATTACTTGTTTCTCGAGCTTTTCTTCCCACTTTTGACGAGCCCATGCGTAGTTCCCTGCAAACTCAAATAATTTATGCTCATCAATCCAATACGTCTTTTCAAATAACTTATTTAAAAAATAACGATCATGTGAAACAGCTAAAATCGTCCCATTATATTGCTCAAGAGCTTCCTCTAAAACTTCCCTTGATTCAATGTCGAGATGGTTTGTCGGCTCATCTAAAATTAAAAAATTGATATCTTGATACATAAGTTGCGCAAGTCTTAATCTCATTTTTTCTCCACCGCTCAGTTGCGTTACTTTCTTAAACACCGCTGGACCATAAAATAAAAACTTAGCTAATATATGTCTCGCTTCTCCCTCTGTTACAGCTACATATTCCCTGAAAGCCTCTAATACATTACTCTTCATATTTCCGTACGCATGCTGTGATAAATAACCGATTTTCACACTACTACCAATTCGAATTTCTCCAGCGTCTGGTTTTATTTCTTCTAATAATAACTTTAGTAGCGTTGTCTTGCCTGTACCATTACGGCCAACGATCGCCGCACGCTCTTGAAAACGAACATGTAAATTCGCTTCGTTAAATAAAGGATGGCCAGCAAAACCTTTACTCACTTCTTTCATTAAAACAACGTCTTTCCCGCTTCTCTCTTGCCCTTCAAACTGAAGTCCCATTTGTTTTCGTTCTAAAATAGGTTTCTTTAGTTTCTCTATACGTTCCAGTGCACGTTCCATACTTCTCGCTCTCTTATGCAATCCTTCATTCGGAGGATTCGCCTGATTTGCCCATTCACGTAGTCGCTTAATTGCTTCTTTCATTTTCTTTATTTTCTTTTGCTGTTCTTGATAAGCCTGAAACTCCTGAAGCAACCGTTCTTCCTTTTCGTCAACAAACTGAGAATAGTTCGTATGATACACGTGAATCTCTCCATCTTCTAAATCAAAAATCTTCGTTACAACTTCATCAAGGAAATAGCGATCATGTGAAATGACCATAACTGTTCCATTGTATTCTTTTAAAAATTGCTCTAGCCACTCTACGGCAAATAAGTCTAAATGATTGGTTGGTTCATCTAATAGAAGTAAATCTGGTTTCTGCAATAGCATGTATGCAAGACTTACCTTTGTTTGTTCCCCACCACTTAACTCCAAAAATGATCGTGGAAATAGTTCTGTCACCTGTAGACCATTTGCTACCTTCATCATATTCGCTTCTATTTCATAACCACCGAGAAACGCAAACTTTTCTTGGATTACTCCGTATCTCTCCATTAATTTTTGTAAAGCAGATGGTTCCCGTTCTTCCGCCATATTTTTTTCTAAAGCACGCATTTCTCTTTCCAATTCCTTTTCTGTTTTAAAAGCGGAACTCAATACATCATATACAGTCATACCCTCATCAAATTTCGGAATTTGTGCCACATGACCAATACGTGTACCTTTCTTCATATGAATGGCTCCTGCATCCAAACTTTCCATTCCAGTTAGAAGCTGAAAGATTGTTGTCTTCCCACTACCGTTACGACCAACTAATCCAACACGTTCACCATTCTTTATTTCAAGCGATATATTTTCAAATATGATGTTTCCACCAAAAGATTTCGTTACATTATTCACACTACAAATTGTCATTTTCCGTACTCCTTTCAATATAAAAAACCATGGGAAAGAAACATTCCCCGTGGTTTTCGACATAGAAAAAGGAAGCCAAATAGCTCCCTTTTCACACGTTTATTAAAAATGGGTGAAGAGATTTCTATCGTTCAATAGCTACTATGCAATTGTTAAAAAAGGACAGACGTATCCCGTTAACAACTACATCATGAAAAATCGCACGACAAAAATAGATATAATCTAAAAATTTGGCACGTGCAGCTAAAGAACGTTTCATCTCATTCACCTCTTTCGTACGGAATTTAATACTTACTTCTTTATTATACTTTCCCATTTCATGTTTGAATAGTCATTTTTCTGAAAATAATGAAGATAGACTAAACATTTCAATAAGTGACATCAAATCTTACAAAACTGTTATGTTCACGTAATGGAAAGCGATAGTACGAAAAGATGCCTCCCTATACAATAAAGATGTAAACAAGAGAGCCAAACAAAAGGAGGAAACGATCATGATGAAAGAAATCGTAAAAGCAATCTTTGAGGTATTAGTGAACGGACAAGCAGTTGTAAAAGAACTAAATGAACTATAAAAAGGAGTGAAGGAATATGATGAACATGGTAAAAATGATTTTACATGCTCTAGTTGATGCAAAAGCAGTTAGCCAAGAATTAAACCAACAATAAAAAAGGGGTAAATGAATATGAAGAAAGCCATTATTGTAATCGCAAGTACAGCAATTGCCTTATACACAATAAAAAATAGAAAAAAGAAACATAATAAAAATGATTTATATTATCCATACACATTATTAAAGAAAAAATAAAAGACAAGGTACCCTATTGTAATGAGGATATCTTGTCTTTTATTTTTCCTATTCCTTTTAAAGGATTTCCTTCTCCTTTTCCCGAATGTATTAATCGGGATTTTTACACATATTTTAAAGGGGCATATATACAAATGGATACACAACAACTATACTTTTTAAACGATATTGGCAAACAAAAACCAGAAAGCATTCGGAATAGAAGCGCTGCATGTCCTTTTTGTGACAGAGAAAATTTAACGGATATTTTAGCAACTGAGGGCTCAATTATTTGGCTGAAAAACAAATTCCCTACATTAAAAGATACATTTCAAACGGTGCTAATCGAAACCGATAATTGTAAAGACCACATTGCAACATATACAGAAGAACATATGAGATCGCTAATTCGTTTCTCCATTAAACATTGGTTAGACTTACAGAAGAATGAAGAATTCACATCTGTGATTTTATACAAAAATCACGGTCCATTCTCAGGCGGGAGTTTGCATCATGCACACATGCAGATTATCGGAATGAAATATGTAGACTATCTCGGTAACGTAGAACAGGACAACTTCCGAGGAGTCATTGTACAAAAAAACGAACGCATTGAACTCAATATTTCAGATCGTCCTATTATCGGTTTTACTGAATTTAATATCATTATTGCAGATATTGGATACATAGATGAACTGGCAAATTATATTCAGCAAACTGTACGTTACATACTGACAGATTTCCATAAAGGATGTAGTAGTTATAACTTATTCTTCTATTACTTAAACGGAAAAATCATTTGTAAAGTTGTTCCTAGGTTCGTCGTTTCACCATTATATGTAGGATATAAAATACCGCAAGTTTCTACAAAACTAAAAGACGTGAAAATACAACTCGCGCAGTACTTCACGAGCGAAAAAGATGCAATTATTCATAAAAAAACAGAGTAGGTATAGAAAACCTACTCTTTGATTACACCTTTATTTCGATAGTACACATCTTCTAATCCAATGTTATACTTCATGTTATTATCCGTCCACTCTGGCCCTAAATTTCCTGGCCATCCAGATGTATTTGCTACATATTTTAGTAATGCAAAATCAGTCAAACCTTTTTGCACCCCGCGCTTATATCCTTTCATTAAATGCGGCATTGCAATTTGCACATTTGTGCGCGGATCTTTCAACTCTTCATCAGTTAAATGATCTGGTGCAAGCCCACCGCCACGGTGCAATTGAAACAGTCCGAATGAAGTTCCGTTATCTCCAATACTTCTTGGATTTAACCGGCTTTCATGTTCAGCAATTGTAAGAGGTATCCATTCTGGAAGATTGACTTTCTTTGCTTCCTCTATAATAATTTGTTTCATTTGTTTTGCTTCTTCTGAGTCAACATAGCTTGTCTCATTCACTAACTTGCCCATTCCTTCAGACTTTCCTTGGAAATATAAGTACACCCCAAGAACAACTAAAAATCCTACAAAGAATTTCTTCACTACCACTACCTCTTTCTCCGCTGAAATTTGTCCCCTTTCAGCCTTCCTCCCTTTACAATTACCCACATTCTATCATTCTCTTACCCTTTTATCATAGCAAATAACTATATATATTATCATCATGCTTTAGACCGATTTTGTGAAAAAACAGCTGGTAAATACGTGCAAAAATGTAACTTTCATAGACTACAACGTATTTTTTGTATATAATTTTAAATTGAACTCTACATATAGAATAGGAGCAGACCAAATGAAAAAGTGCATCATACTCTTGTTCAGCATTTTACTACTTATCCCTATCCACACCTCTGCACAAACATCATCAAAACCAAAAGTACTTGTTTTATACAGTACACAAGACGATAAAATTACAAATAATATTCAAATCCTTAATACCCAATTAGGACATTTTACAAACGATATAACTACGAAAAGTTTAAAAAAGGCTAATGAAATTACTAATTCATCTTCTTATACACATATTGTTTATATCGGTGAACAAAAAGAAGAGTTTCCTATTGAAACAAAGCAACTTCTAGAAAATTTCTCAGGCCCAATATTAGTTTTAGGACAAAATGTTGAACAATTATCTCATCGCTTTTCTTTCATTACCCTAAAGGCTGATGATATACGAGTTAATAAAATCGAATATCCAAGCCATAAGCTTAAAAACACTTTAGAAGAGGAACGATTGATTCAATCTTTTGATACAAATGGAACTGTTCTTGCTAACGCTGTAAGTTCAAATAGCAAGAACCCACTAATCGTTCAGCATGAAACATCTTATTACGTCGCAACGCCACACCTCTTTGACTGGATGTCTCATTACGTTGGTGAAATGTTATTTTCTTACTTTGGACAAAAGCCAACGACAAATAAAGTAGAGGCTTATTTGCGTCTTGAGGACGTTCATCCGGCCGCAGATATAAATCAATTAAAAGAAATTGCTGAATTACTAAAAGAGAAAAAGATTCCTTACATGATCACTGTTATTCCTGTATATAAAGATCCTGATACAGGTAAAACACTGCATTTAAAAGATAAACCCGAACTAGTCGATCTTTTACGCTCTATGCAAGATGATGGTGCAGCAATTATTATGCATGGTTATACGCATCAATTTTATGATAGTGAAACTGGGGAAGGTTTTGAATTTTGGGACGTAAAAACAGATCAACCAATTCGTCAACCGAAGCATGAAAAACCAAAAACAAAAGATGACTTCCCTAATATCGAAGCATATAATGCATATGTAAAAAAAGGGGAAGAGTTTGAAGAAAAGTATACGACCGATCATATTGAAAAAGGTATTCAAGAACTTGTAGATGCCAAACTATATCCTGTCGCATTTGAAGCACCTCATTACACGATGTCTCAAAAAGGATATGAAATATTATCAAGGTACTTTTCAACTTATGTAGGACAACTACAGTTAAGTGATACAACTTGGAAATCCATGCACTCACCATTCTATACAAGTACCCCATCATTTTTACACGGAATGAAATTAATGCCTGAAACAGTTGGCTTTATTGAAGAAGATAAGCCACATGCTATTGCAAAGATGAAAGAACGTGCTGTATCTGTTGCTAAATTATCCGATGGAGTTATTGGTGCATTCTATCATCCTTACTTAGGTGTGAAACCATTAAAAGAAGTATTAAAGGATCTAGAAAGCATTCCAAATATAGAATGGATTGATTTACAAAAAGAAGCAAATGAAGTGAAAATGCAAGATATTCATATTACTACTAATAAAGACGGCATTCACGTTGACAAACCAACAAGCGCAAGCGATGTAATGGATTATATAAAACAATATGGATTCTTCCTTATACTTGGTTTCTTCATCATTGTCTTTCTATTGTTATTAAGACGTGGGAAAAAATTAGAATCTTAATACAAAACCACCAAGCATTTTGCTTGGTGGTTTTTTTAACTTAAACTAAAACGTGGCATGTTATTAATAACCCATTGATTATTTTCATAATAAAAAGGATAAGAGTAACGCTCCTATCCTTTCAAATAAAATTGAATCGTATTTTCATATATCGTTTTCGCAACCTTATTAACAGATACGTTTTTTATAACACTAATTTCCTTTAATACCTCTCGAATCATTCTCGGATGCGTCATAACATCCTCGTGAAATTCCCACGGTCCATCTGTTTCTACCATCATATATTCAAGTGGATAATACGAAACAATTTTTCTAATTTTGTCCTTATGTAAAACATCTGGTGTGATAGAAATATAATAACCGTTCCTCATCATCCGTTTCATTGTTGTTTCACTTCCTTTAAACCAATGAAAGTGTGCACATGAAACTTTATATTTCTCTAGTAAATCACATACAATATCAGCATCTTCATACACTGCATGCAATATAATGGGTAAATCATATTTACTAGCTAGTTCAACAAATCGTTGTAACACTGATATATATGATTTGATAGCAATACGCTCATCTTCTTTTCTTAAATAATACGGTAAGCCTACTTCACCAATCGCAACTATGTCTTCTACATGCTCTTCAATTAATTTATAAATTTGCTCACATTCTTCTTTATGAATCGGTTGCTCCGGATGAAAACCTATTGCTGGATGTACAAAAGGATATCGCTTTGCTAAAGATAAAGTTTCTTTACATGATTGATAATTCATAGATACCGCGATAAGCCCCTGTATCTCTTTACTATGTTCCACATCTTTAAGTAATCTACTTTTTTCTTCATCCTTATATTGGTCAACATGTATATGACTATCAATCCATTTCATCTTTATTCCCCCATAAAAAAAACAAGAAAGGATCTCCCTTCTTGTTTTATCATCTATATTATTTAACAATTAAGTTTGTTATGATATCAAATAATCCAATACATACTACGGCAACAGTAAAGTAGCTACAGAAATCTTTAATTGGAAACTTCACTACTTCTTCTTTACGCATCCCAGTTTTCTCCCTTCTTACTATATCCCTAATTATTTTATCTATTTGTATCTATTATGCAAAAAATATGACAAATTTACTATCGAATTAACTTACGTAAACCTTACAATGTTGTAAGGTTTATAAAAAGAGCCTCATCTAAATACAGATGAGGGCTATTAAAAAGTAGTTGGTTTTTCATTCTTCATTAATATTACAAACAGAGAGTAATACAGTGAGACTTTCTAATTACACTATATGAAATTCACTATCTTTTAACCATCGAATTACATTACAGAAGACTTACATGTTTGTAAGCTATGTGTAATGTAATTCGATAGTTTCTCTTACCTATATCTCGTACACTAAAGTTAGAAAGCAAGCCAAATAAGAAGAACACTCACATAACCAAATTACATTGCTAGTAGCTACTCTTCTTATACCTTTCACTCATGTTACTACAATGTACCCCCCTTCCCCTTTATATAACAAAAAGAGCCTTAGTTCATATTGACTAAGGCTCTTTCATGAACCCCAAAATACCCCTACCTAGTATTTTTATTTTCGACAAAAAATAGGTGGGGGTATAATCTGCTATCTCATCGTTAAAAGTTTACTCTTCGCATTAATAGGAATATTTACAGCTTCAATTTCTTCAATCGCCTCTCCGTAGCGTCCTTTTGCATACACCTTTAACGCTTCATCTCTCTTTAACATATGCTTAACAGTCTTCTTTATTTTTTGTTCTCTTCCACGTTCGTCAAATGCAATAAATTCATATTCATACCACTCATCACCAATATGCTGACCAATTGTATTCACGACCGTATAGTATTCTTTCGTCTTATAAAGTGGATTATATTTATCGATAACTGGTCCAAGTTTCGTAGGCAGTAACATTACTACTATCACTATCATCGCTATTATAGTAGTGATCATTTTTTTCTTCATAATCAATCTTCCTCCTCTGCAGGATATATATACATCCATTTTAAAAAGAAGGAATAAAATCTACTATTGAATCTCATTACATTACACTTACATTATTGTAAGAATTAAAAAAGGTGAACGAATTTACTCGTTCACCTTTTAGCTCGCTTTAAAGCCACCGCCAAGTACATCGCGTACATCATGAATAACAACGAAAGCATCTTCATCTACTCGACTAATAACCTGCTTTAACTTAACAAGCTCTTGTTTATTTATAACAACATATAACACTTCTTTATTTTTACCAGTATATCCGCCGCGTCCTTCTAATACAGTGACACCGCGTGTCATGTTTTTCGTAATAGTTTCACGGATTAAATCCGGTTGATTTGAAATGATTGTAACAGCTGTTTTTGTATCCATTCCTTCTACAATGAAATCAATCACTTTCGCTCCGATGAATACTGCAACAAGTGTGTACATTGCTTTTTCTTGCCCTATTATAAATACAGAACCAGCAATTACCACAATATCAATAATAAGTACGCCTTTACCAACGCTCCACCCTAAATATTGATTGGCTAACCGAGCTAAAATTGCCGATCCTCCTGATGTACCTCCAGCTTTGAACATACAGCCTAATCCGACACCGACAAATAAGCCAGCGAATAGAGCTGCTAATAACGTATCACTATTTACATGATACTCAATATGTTCCGTAACATATAAAAACAAGGATGTTTCTACAATCCCTAAAATTGTATAAACCATCGTTTTCTTATCAAAAAATTTATAACCAATAGCTAGTAAAATTGCATTTATAGCAAAGTTTACAATCCCCGGTGACCAATCAAATAAATAGTACGTAACAACCGTTAAACCAATAATTCCACCCTCTGATAAACGGTTTGGAATTGCAAAGTAATTAATACCAATTGCGAATAATAATGAACCAATTGTAATTAGTGTTATTTCCTTTATACGTTGATTAACCATAGTTCATACCTCCCCCCATTTGACATTGTATCACTATCTCCTAGAGGTTTAGAAGTTGTTTTTATTGCACATTTTTACTCTTACAGATCGGGATATTATGTTTAAACAAAGGGGTGATTAATTATTCATATTCGCTCTAACTGTACGGACAAATCGCTCCACATTCCCCTTCTGAATATACTTAGCTCGAATGGTTTCATGATTACAAGTACATTCGAAATGCGGACGAAAATCTATGCTATCTATATGCAAATATGAATAATCTTTAAATGTTGCAGGATAGTATGGAAATTTCCCATAAAAGAGAAGACGTCTAGTAGTAGCAGCAAAAATCCCTTGTTGATACGATAGCGTAAAATTATCCTTCTCAAATATCCCTACGACAAAAGCCAAAATCTTTTCATCATCCTCTATATGCTTTTTCATACTCAATAAAAGTTCATTCATGCATATCCCTCCAAATACTATTCTTGAAAAGAATCCATGGATTATTACAGACCGGTGTAACTCCTTTATAAAGTATGAAACGCGTTTCCTGTCAAAGATATTTCAAAAAAATAATCCGTTATGCAATTTACACATAACGGATTAAAACTAAACAGTAGAGCGTTCCACAAGTTCGTATGGAATTTCCACCTTTTCTTGTTTAGAACTCTCACCACTTATTTGCCTATAAAACATTTCAAAAGCCTTTTTACCTATCTCCTTTAAATTTTGATCAATGGTTGTAAGTTGTAACACTTGCGAAATAGGTTGATTATCAAAGCCAATAATCGCTAAATCCTCAGGAACTTGAATACCTAATTTTTCAGCTTCTGTCATAACCCCAATCGCAACTTCATCTCCTGCTACTATTAATGCTTCGGGAAGATGCTGCATCCCCTTTAATTTATGAGCCACTTTCACACCATCTTCTAATGTAAAACATTCTGTAAAAATCCATTCTTCATTCACTTCTTCATCTATAGATTGCAATTGCTGTTTATAAACATCAAAACGCTTTTGACTACTCGGACCTAATTTCCTCCCCGTACAATAACCAATTTTTTTATAACTTTTCTCAATCAAATAATCCATTCCTAATTGAAAAGCTGCCGAATGATTCGTATATACACTTGAGATATTTGAAATATCATTATCTTCACAAGCAACGATTGTCCCATAGGAAGCATACGGCTCTATCGTTTCCCAATCATTCGCACGAGAACAAATAATAAGGCCATCCAATTGTTTTGTTTTTAACATATGTAAACTTTTCATTTCTTCTTTTTTATTATAATTCGTTTGGCAAAGTAGCACTCTGTAATTATGAGCTAACGCCACCTCCATCATCCCGCCCACCATCGCATCAAAACATGGATGATTAATATACGGTAAAATTACACCAACAATATTCGTTTTCCCTTTTGATAAATGAACGGCATTTGCGTTTTGTGAGTAATTCAACTTCTCAACTATCTCCATAACCGCTTTCCTTTTTTCTTCACTTACATATGGGTGATCATTCAACACTCTCGAAACAGTTGTAACTGAAACTCCCGCCATCTTTGCAATATCTTTAATATTGGCCATACACTCACCTCTACTTTTAACTTAATGAATTCCACGAACATATGTCAAACTTTCTCATCATTACACCTTCATTCGTTTTTCTTACAAAAGTGTAATTTTCCTGTAAGCTAATTCGATAGTTACTCTCCTCAATATTTCATACAATTAAGTCAGAAACAGGACAACAACTATTCGAAAGGGAGCGGATTCATATGATGAACAAAATGAAATCAAACAATTTTTTAAATACAATGGGCATGGTATTTTCCGCTCTAATCGATGCTAAAGCTGTTGCTTCTACATTAAACAAGTAAGGAGAATGCATCATGAATAACATCACTTTTAACAAATTAGATTTTTTAGGACTAGCTAGTGGCTCTCTTCTTCTTACTGCTTTTATTTACGCCGCTACGCTTGTATAACTTTTGTGTCCCCTTTCCCCTTTATTATAAATAGTAATAGAAAAGACGACCGTCTATGCCCGGTCGTCTTTTCTTACTTTTGATTTGATTGCAAAGTTTCCTTTAGCTCATCAAACTTCTCATTTAATTGATCTGTCATCATTTTCATAGCTGTCTTTCGATCTATTTGTTCTTCAGCATCAATTTGAATTGGGTCGCCAAAAATTAATTGTGCCTTTTTCCCTTTTATTAATTCTTTTACACTTGATGGACCAACATAAGCTGCCGGTACTAACGGGACATTAGAACGCAATGCAATCGTAACAGCCCCAGCTTTTAATGAAACGTCTTCTGTTGATCGTGTCCCACTCGGAAAAATCCCTACTACTTTCCCTTCTTTTAATAGGCGTGACGGAATTTTGAGTGTACTCGGTCCTGGATTCGTACGATCTACAGGGAATGCATTCACATTTTTAAAGAACCAATTTTTGAACTTCCCTTCAAATAACTCTTTTTTTGCCATGTAATGAATTTGGGTCGGGTACATCCCTGTGGCTAACATTAATACATCCATAAAACTTGTATGTGTACATGCAACAACATATGGGCCACCTTCTGGTAACTTTTCTCTTCCTTGCACTTCTACTTTCCCAGCTGTTTTAAATATATATTTCAACAAAAATGTAATTGGTTTATACATTTGTTTCGTTCCTTTCTGAATATCCGAATTATAATCATTTTCTTATAACGATTATAACACTAAGTTTTAGGAGTTGGTAATAATTTTAAGTATTAATTGTTACATTTCAATTCTTACAAAAGTGTAATTTTCTTGTAAGCTAATTCGATAGTTACTTCCCCAAATATTTCATACAATTAAGTCAGAAAGAAACAACAACTATTCGAAAAGGAGCGGATTCATATGATGAACAAAATGAAATCAAACAATTTTTCAGATACAGTGGGCATGGTATTTTCCGCTCTAATCGATGCAAAATCTGTTGCTTCTACATTAAACAAGTAAGGAGAATGCATCATGAATAACATCACTTTTAACAAATTAGATTTTTTAGGATTAGCTAGTGGCTCTCTTCTTCTTACTGCTTTTATTTACGCTGCTACGCTTGTATAACTTTGTGTCCCCTTTCCCCTTTATATAGAAAAAGACGACCGTCTATGCCCGGTCGTCTTTTTACATTTTTCTTTCTTTCAATTCTTTTAAAAGCTGTATCAGCTCAGCTTGTTGTTTTATCTTTTTACGACCATTTCGGTTAATTGCTGCAAGCTCGCAGGCAACTCCGACGGCGAAGAAAAACAATAAACTTTCTAACATGTGAAATCCTCCAATTGCCTATTAAACAGCTTGACGTAATTGCTCTTCTTGTAAACTTCGCTTGTTTATATTTTCTTCTTTTCTCTGACAAACGTTATTGCGAATAAGTGCTGCAATAACAAGTAAAGTCCCTATAATATCAAACATTGTTATTCGATATCCTTGCATCATCATAATAACTAAAGTCGTGATTGGTACAAAATTAATAAATAAAATCCCATTAATGGACGATAAAATTTTCACACCATAGTTCCAAGCAAGTAACGCTACGATACCTGGTAATGTCATCATAAACAATAAATCATATTTCACGATAGAAATCGTTCCCATATTCGGAACCGATACGTATCCAAACGATGTAATGATTACAGTTATAATCCCTGTGACAGTCGTACCGAATACACACGTCAACGTAGAATAACGTAATGTTGACCAATCGCTACACGTTTGACCACCCATCGTATAAATAACCCAACCTACAACCCCAACAAATATAAAGGCCAGCGAAAACATGTTATCTTTCAATGTTAAAAAGAAACTCATATCCCCTTTCGTAATAACGAATACAGCCCCTACAAAAGCGATAATCATGCTCGTTATCATATACTTTTTCGGTTTTACATGCTTATATCCCCATAGAATACAAATAGAAATCATCGGCATCAGTGCTTCCATAATGGAGGCTACCATCACACCTGATTTTCCCATTAACATTTGACCTAAAAATATAAGTACATTATATACAGTAAACGCCAGCGTTCCGAAAAAGACGAGTAACTTTCCTCTTCCCTCTAAACGAAATGCCTGTTTTCCTTCTTTCATTAACAACAATACAATCAGTACGATCGCCACTGCTCCATAGCGAATAAGCGAAAAATAAAATGGATCTATGTATTCTAGCGCATGATCAGCAACCGGAAACATTGCTCCCCACGACATACTTGCAATTAAACATGCTAAAGCCCCTATTATCATTTGACCTTTTTTCACCACAATCCCCCACTTCTTTCTATTTGCACAAAGAGAATTGTAAAAGAAAAAATATATCACGTAAAATGATTCAAAATGATGTTAACTATCATTTATAATGATAGTTAACATCAAGGAGGATCACATTATGGAATTAAGAGATTTACAAATCTTCCAGAACGTTGCCGACAAAGGTAGTGTAAGTGGCGCAGCAAAGGAATTAAATTACGTACAATCAAATGTAACTGCACGTATTAAACAACTAGAGAACGAACTAAAAACACCGCTCTTTTATCGTCATAAACGAGGCATGACTTTAACAGCTGAAGGAAGAAAAATGCTCGTTTATGTTAATAAAATTTTGCAAGATGTTGACGAGCTAAAACAAGTATTTTTAGATAGTGAAACTCCCTCTGGCATATTAAAAATCGGTACAGTCGAAACAGTAAGTACATTACCTACCATTTTATCTTCTTACTATAAACGCTATCCGAATGTCGATTTATCATTACAAGCGGGTCTAACAGAAGCATTGATTAGAGAAGTACTTGATCATCAATTAGATGGTGCCTTTATATCAGGGCCTATTAAACACCCACTAATTGAACAATACGATGTTAGTACAGAAAAATTAATGCTTGTAACACAAAATAAAGCTTTTCATATAGAAGAATTTACAACAACGCCCCTACTCGTTTTTAACCAAGGATGTGGATACCGTTCCAAACTAGAACGATGGCTTAAAGATGAAGGTTTGCTCCCAAAAAGAATTATGGAATTTAATATATTAGAAACGATATTAAACAGTGTTGCACTCGGCCTTGGAATTACACTCGTACCACAGTCTGCTGTCCACCATCTTTCTAAAGCTGGTAAAGTACATTGTCATGCAATCCCTGAAAAATATGGTAGTATTTCAACGGTTTTCATACGCCGTAAAGATAGTTATATGATGAATTCAATGCGTAGCTTTTTAAAAACAATTGAAGAGCATCATCATATCAATATGCTTTAAAAGACATTCTTACATGAATGTCTTTTTTTCTTACAAAAATGTAAGTCTCCCGTAAGCTAATTCGATAGTTGCAGGCGATCATATTTCCTATAATTAAGACATAAAGCAGGGCAACAACAATTCGAAAAGGAGCGGATACGCATGATGAACAAAATGAAATCAAACAAATTTTTAAATACAATGGGCATGGTGCTATCCGCACTTGTCGATGCAAAAGCTGTTGCAACTACATTAAATAAATAAATAAATAAGGAGAGATTATAATGAACAACATTACATTTAACAAATCAGACTTTATCGGACTTGCAAGTGGAGCGACTCTTCTTACAGCCTTCATTTACACACTTGCTCAAGGTCTTGTTTAATACTTTGTTTCCCCAAACCCCTTTATATATAGAAAAGGCTGCTCGTCTTATAGACAAGCAGCTTTTTAGTTTGTCCCGCTTTAATGGGCAGTAAGACCCCCACCTCAAAATTCAGCGAAAGCAAAGAATTTAGGTGGGGGTCGGGCTGCCCATTAAAGTCCGATTGGTGAGGGCTGATAATCAGTGGGGGATGAAGAAAACCCCCACTGATTAAAGTTTCACTTTATTTCATATATAACTTGACCTGTTTTCGTCATATCGTATCCGCCAATCGCTTTTAATTCATTATGAAATTCTTCCGATTGCAGAATATCTTTCACGACTTCGATCAGCTCTTCATTTTCTTTATTCTTCAAAATCACTAAATCATACTGTTCTTTCATGATTGGAATAAAGTCTACATTTACAATCTGTGAAAACTTTTCTGAACCTACTCCTACGTCAGCTTTTCCATTTGCGACTTGCGTGGCAACACCAAGATGATTCGACTCTTCCCATTCATATCCACTAATACGCTCTTTATTTAATTTTTGAATGCGCAATTGTTCATCCACTAACACCCTAATGCCAGAACCTTTTTCTCGATTTACAAATCGTATAGATGATTGAGATAAATCAGCCCATGTTTTTATATTTTTCGGATTTCCCTTTTGCACATAAAACCCAACGTTCCTTGCTAATAAATTAATCATCGTACATGGTTGTCCCACTAAAATACGTTTTACATACGGAACATTATATGTACCTGTTTCTCCATCAAACAAATGTAAGCTAACGATATTTCCTTCTCCTTGATACATTTTTACTAAACTCGTTAAACTACCTTGATATGCCCTTAATATGTTTGAACTTAGCAGGCGATTTTCTATACGTTTTGCCAACATATCTAACGTTAGTTCTTGTCCGCTAATAATACATGTATCCAAGCCCCTACTATCTTCGCTCTTTACAGGAGTACCTTGTATTTTCCCTGTTTTCATTTGCTTTATATATTGTTCTAAATCTGTTGCATCAATGCGCATCTGTCTACCAATTCTATAAGAAGGAAGTTCTCCTTTTTTAATTAGATCGTATACAGTTAATTTTGATACCTTTAATCGCTTCGCTACTTCTTCCGTTGTGTAGGAATGATGATCCATAGACGATTCCTCACTTTCTTCCTTCATTGTAACAAAGAAAAGAATATTTCTCCTATATTAAAAAACAACTATATCGTTCAAATTATATTCAATTATAACTAATCATATCTAGTTATAATTAGTTATAATTAGATATGATTGAATATATCAAAACGAAAGGGGATTTTTTTATGAACAAGTTTACATTACGATCCATCGGAGCACTTATACTTTCTTTTCTTCTTATATTTAGTGCCGCATGTACAAGCGGCGAAAAGAAAGAGAAATCAACTGCTAAAGAAGGAAAAGCAGTAGAACTTACTATATCAGCTGCTGCAAGCTTACAAGATGCACTAAAAGAAATTGAAACAAAATATAAAGAAAAAGAACCTAATATTAAACTTTCTTTTAACTTCGGTGCTTCTGGTGCACTTCAACAACAAATTGAACAAGGCGCACCTGCTGATTTATTCTTCTCAGCAGCCGAAGATAAATTCCAAACTCTTGTAAAAAAAGGATTCATTAATGAAAAAGAAGGGAAAAATCTTCTTGGAAATGAACTTGTTCTAGTTGTCCCAAAAGATAGTTCTCTTACGAAAATTCAAGATTTAAAAGATGAAAAAATTAAGAAAATCGCACTTGGTACACCTGAATCTGTACCCGCGGGAAAATACGCAAAGGCTTCTCTCACGCATGAAAATCTTTGGAATGACATTCAAAATAAAATCGTATTTACAAAAGATGTTCGCCAAGTGTTAACATATGTAGAAACAGGTAATGTCGATGCTGGTATTGTATACAAAACAGATGCTCTTATTTCAAACAAAGTAAAGATTGGTGAGACAGCAGCAGCTACTTCGCATGAGCCAATCCACTATCCTTTAGGTGTTATAAAAGAATCTAAGCACAAGAAAGAGGCGACTTCATTTTATGAGTATTTGCAGTCAAAAGATGCACAATCTATCTTTAAAAAATATGGATTTACAGTCCTATTATAATTGCCATGAGCTTTGATGCTATTTTTTCACCAATCTTTCTATCTATACGAGTAGCTGCATGCGCCACCATTATCGTTACAATTTTAGGGACGATTATTGGAAGGGTGTTAGCACGCTCCTCATGGAGATATAAAATAATATTAGAAACTATTTTCTTATTACCAATGGTACTTCCGCCAACTGTAATCGGCTTTTTTCTCATTATCATTTTTGGAAATAATAGTCCCATTGGAACGTGGATAGAATCAATATTTCAGCAGTCCATTATGTTCACATCTACTGCTGCGATCATCGCTTCTACAGTTGTTGCATTTCCGCTCATGTATCAATCAGCAAAAACGGGATTTTCTATTGCAAATATACAAATTGAAGAAAGTGCTCGCGACCTTGGTGCAAGTGAATATCAAGTTTTTCTGCACGTTACACTTCCGCTTGCATTTCCCGCCTTACTAAGCGGAATGATTTTGAGCTTTGTTCGTGCGCTCGGTGAGTTCGGTGCTACACTCATGTTTGCTGGGAACATTCCTGGTAAAACTCAAACAATCCCAACTGCAATTTACATGGCGATTGATGCAAGTAATATGCAGCTCGCTTGGACACTTGTAGTTATCACTATTAGTATGTCACTCCTATTTCTGCTATGTATTCAGCTTATTAATAAAAGAATTACTAACTCTTAAAGCAGCTTTTATCGAAGCTGCTTCTTTATTTCTTAGGAAATAAAATATACCACCGGGAAATAACTGAATTTTACCTTTTATTAAAATATACATTTTATTTGAATTCACTTTCTAAAATAGGCAATTTCCTGTTATTATATGGAGGTGTTTCAAAAAATGAAGAAATGAAAACGCATTTATATCGTGAATTCTTCATCCTGTTTTAGCGATCGGTAATCTTCTACTCTAGTAGTGGGGCATTACCGATCGTTAGAACGATATGTAATTATATTGGTATAGAAAACCGAAGGGAGTCTTGTAATGGACATTTTATTAGCGCTTCTTCCTGCAATTGCATGGGGAAACATCTTATTAGTAAGCGTAAAAATGGGCGGTGGTGCATATAGCCAAACGGTAGGTATGACAATCGGTGCTCTATTCTTCGCAACAATTATGTATGTATTTACTCAACCAGCTTTAACAATGACAGTCTTGATTGTTGGTTTTATTTCAGGTTTATTCTGGGCTTTAGGACAAGTAAACCAATTAAAAACAGTTGAAAAACTAGGTGTTTCAACTACTGTAACGATTTCTACTGGTATGCAACTTGTTGCAACTTCTATCTTTGGGGTTATCGCTTTCCGTGAGTGGACTACTACAACAACGATTGTTCTGGGAACGATTGCAATCCTATTAATCGTAGTTGGTGTTGTATTCACATCACTAGATGACAAAGAAAATGCACAGCCACCAGGACAATTGAAAAAAGGACTTCTTACTTTAATTGTTTCTACTTTCGGTTACCTTGTATATGTAATTATTATTCGTTGGTATAATATCGATGGTTGGTCTGCTATTTTACCACAAGCAGTTGGTATGTTTGTTGGTGCGGTTGTACTGACATCTAAACATAAACCATTTAACAAATATGCAATCCGTAATGCTTTATCTGGTTTACTATGGGGAACTGGAAACTTATTCTTACTTCTTTCATTACCACGTGTCGGAGTAGCAACAAGCTTCCCATTATCTCAAACTGGAATCGTTATCTCAACATTCGGTGCGATTGTCTTCTTAGGTGAAAAGAAAACAAAACGTCAATTGATCTTTATTGCACTAGGTAGTGTTTTAATTATCGGCGGTGCTGTATTGTTAGGTATGACAAAAGCATAAACTTATAATCTATTAACCCCTGAAGCAGTTATGCTTCAGGGATTTTTTATTACAACTATTTTTTAAGTATAATAATTTTTATAACCTTATTTATATTAACCCTCCTCCCTCCATTTCCATCCTTTTCACAATAAGTCTTTTCTTTTTACAAAATTCTCTTAAAAATGGTATCGTTTTTTATAACATATCTCCACTAGAAAGGAATAAAGGATATGCTAACTAAACATCGAATTCTATTTATTGGTGCTGGTCGTATGGCAGAAGCTATATTTTCCGGATTACTTAAAACAAGCAAAGAATACATCGAAAAAATTATCGTTTCTAACCGCAGCAACGTAGAAAAGCTAGAACAATTACGAGCGCGATATAATGTGTCTATCACAACAGATTGGAAGCAGCATGTTACATCTGTTGATACGATTGTTTTAGCAATGCCGCCTTCTGCACATGAAGAATTATTAGCGGAGCTATCTCCGTTACTATCGAATCAACTTGTCGTAACGGTAGCTGCTGGCATTGGTCCATCTTATTTAGAAGCTAGACTCCCTAAGGACACGCCTGTTGCTTGGATTATGCCAAATACAGCTGCTGAAATTGGGAAGTCAATCTCCTTATATACAACAGGACAATCAGTAAACGAGATGCATCAAGAAACCTTGCAACTGCTTTTAAGAGGCATTGGTACTTCGCAACTTTGCACTGAGGAAGAAGTTCATCAGCTTACTGCAATTACTGGAAGTGCACCAGCTTTCCTTTATTACTTTGCTGAAAGCTTAATTGCAGCAACAAAAAATTATGGAGTCGATGAAGCAACCGCAAAACACCTTGTCATTCAAATGATTTCCGGCTCTGCTTCTATGCTTGAACAAACGCAAGATCCAGCTAACCTCCGCGAACAAGTAACAACACCAGGTGGTTCCACAGCTGAAGGTCTCAAAGCTTTATATGAATATAATTTTTCAGAGGCAATTCAAAAAGCAGTAGAAGCAACAAACAAAAAAGCTAGGGGGAAATAATATGAATTTAACAGGTTTAAAAGACTATACAACATTACATAACGGTGTAAAAATGCCTTGGTTCGGTTTAGGTGTTTTTAAAGTAGAAGATGGTTCAGAAGTAATTGAATCTGTAAAAGCAGCAATTAAAAATGGCTATCGCAGCATCGATACTGCAGCAATCTATCAAAACGAAGAAGGCGTTGGACAAGCGATTCGTGAATCAGGTGTTTCACGTGAAGAATTATTTGTTACATCAAAAGTATGGAATAGCGATCAAGGATATGAAACGACACTCCAAGCATTTGAAACTACATTAGAAAAATTAGGTCTAGAATATTTAGATTTATATTTAGTACATTGGCCTGTAAAAGGGAAATATACTGAATCATGGAAAGCGTTAGAAAAACTTTATAAAGATGGCCGTGTTCGTGCTATCGGTGTGAGTAATTTCCACATTCACCACTTACAAGACGTATTTGAAATCGCTGAAATTAAGCCAATGGTCAATCAAGTGGAATACCACCCACGTTTAGCACAAGAAGAATTACACGCTTTCTGTAAAGAACATAACATCCAGCTTGAAGCTTGGTCACCATTAATGCAGGGACAACTACTGGATAACTCCACATTACAAGACATTGCGACAAAATATAATAAATCAACTGCACAAATTATTTTACGCTGGGATTTACAAAATGAAGTTGTAACAATCCCTAAATCTATTAAAGAACATCGCATTATTGAAAATGCAAATATATTCGATTTTGAATTAAGTGCTGATGACATGAAAGCAATTCAAGCTCTAAATGAAGATCGTCGCGTTGGTCCAGATCCAGATAACTTTAACTTCTAGTAGAAAAACCACTGCCATATGCAGTGGTTTTTCTCGTTAAATAAAACTGAAAATTTAAACTATATCCCGATTGGTTGACACTTCATCATCCAAGGTGTAAGATTTTGAATTATCAAAGAAACACAAAAATTAATAAAATTTATTCGTTTACTCATTGTATCAAGAGAGGTGGAGGGACTGGCCCTTTGAAACCTCGGCAACAGGTTCATTTTGAATACTGTGCCACTTCCTGCAAGCATTGTGCTTGAAAGATAGAATGAGGGACTTCGTTTATATACGGGTGCATAACTTGTACGTAAAAATCCCTCTTTCTCAATATGAAAAGAGGGATTTTTTATTTTTCATTTCCCTCATCATCATCCAAACTTAATTATTTAGGAGGAAAATCAAATGAAAAAGAAGTTTGTACCCGGTATTGCATCAGTTGTAGGAGTAAGTATTTTATTAACTGGTTGCGGTAGTTATAAAAACGAAGCAAGCGGAGCAAATGCAAAAGACGAGGCGCCTAGTAAACAGGTTTTAAACTTATCTTCACCTACTGAAATACGAACAATGGATACAGCTCGTGCTACAGATACTGATTCTGGTCAAGTAATGAGAAACGTATTTGAAGGTTTGTATAATCTTGGTGAAGGTAACAAACCTGTCCCTGGCGTTGCGAAATCTCATGAAGTAAGTGGCGATAAAACGAAATACACATTCCACCTGCGAGATTCAAAATGGTCAAACGGCACTTCTGTCACAGCAAAAGATTTTGTCTTCGCTTGGCAAAGAGCTGTCGATCCAGCAACAGCCTCTGAATATGCATTTCTATTCTTTGATATTAAAAACGCAACAAAAATTAACAACAAAGAACTTCCAGCCGATCAACTTGGTGTAAAAGCAATTGATGACCATACGTTTGAGGTAGAATTGGAACGTCCTGTTCCGTACTTTATAAGCTTAACAGCGTTCCCAACATTTCTACCAATTAACGAGGAATTCTTTAAAGCACAAGGTGATAAGTATGCCTTAGAAGACAATACAATTTTGTACAACGGAGCTTTTACACTAAGCGATTGGAAGCATGAGCAAAGCTTTAAATTTAAGAAAAACCCTACCTATTGGGATAAAGATACTGTCAAACTGGAAGAAATCAATTTTAGCGTCGTAAAAGAAAAATCTACAGAAGTAAATTTATTCGAGTCAAAACAATTAGATCGTATCAAACTAACATCTGACTTCGTTGATAAATATAAAAAGGATGCTAACTTTAAAGAACGGCCAAACGTAGGGGTACAGTTTCTACGTATGAATCAACAAAACAAAGTACTTCAAAACGTTTCTGCACGCCAAGCAATCGATCAAACAATTGATCGAAAATCCTTTGTACATACGTTATTAAATGACGGCTCTACACCAACCTCTAGTCTCGTGCCGAAAAACTTTGCAAAAGGACCTGACGGAACAGACTTCCGTGCTGCAAACGGCGATTTAACAAAGGTTGATACAAAATCTGCTCAAGAATTATGGAAAAAGGCAAAACAAGAGCTTGGTTCTGAAAAGATAACATTAGAATTATTAACAAGTGATGCTGACCTTGATAAGAAAACTGGTGAGTTCTTAAAAGGACAACTAGAAAAGAATTTAGATGGATTAACAGTAAATGTGAAACCACAACCACGTAAACAACAAGTTTCACTTTTATTAAAAGGTGACTACGAAATTGGAATTGACGGCTGGAGCCCTGACTTTGCTGATCCAATTACATTCCTTGAGCTATTTACAACGAATAACCCTTACAACTTAGATCATTACTCTAATAAGGAGTTCGATGAAACAATAGCAAAAGTGAAAACAACTTTAGCCGGTGATGAAAAAGCTCGCTGGGAAGCATTACTAGCATCCGAGAAAATATTATTTAAAGACTCTGTTATCGCTCCTCTTTACCAAAAAGGCGAATCTTATTTAGAACGTTCTTATGTGAAAGGAATTGTGCAAGTAGACTTTGCAGGTCAATTAAACTTCAAATGGGCCAAAATTGAAAAATAAAGCGAAACTTTAATCAGTGGGGTTTTCTTCATCCCCCACTGATTATTAGCCCACACCAATTGTTTTTTTAGCAAAACATATTAAAAGCAGATTCCCTAATGCGAGGAAATCTGCTTTTTTAATATATTATTCTAAGAAATTAACAATCTATTTTTATTATTGACATATAGTTCTTTCCAGTGTTAATATTCTAAATAATCAAAGAAACAAAATATTTCACCATCAAAATATAACGTCTACTACGTTGAAACATATAACGATAGATTATAGATCAACATGTATATACATATAGAACACCTGATTACCTACATACACATATCTATAATAGGTTTTCTCTTCTTCTATAGCTACACTTCAAAACGTGGACATTACGACGTTACGAACAACACATTTAGGGAGGAACGAACAATGAAGAAAAAAGTTGTACCTGTTGTTGCATCTGTTTTAGGGGCAAGTCTATTACTAACTGCTTGCGGAGGAAATAAAGATCATGCAAGCGGAGCGAAAGCAAATGATAAACAGGCAATTAACTTATCATTCGCTTCAGAAATTCCAACAATGGATGTTGCAAAAGCAACGGATGGGGAATCCATGAGCGTAATGCGCAATGTTTTTGAAGGTTTATATGCAATGGGAGAAGATAACAAACCAATTCCTGGTGTTGCTGAGTCGGTTGACCTTAGTCCCGATAAAACAAAATATACATTCCACCTGCGTGATTCAAAATGGTCAAACGGTACTCCAGTTACAGCAAAGGACTTTGTCTTCGCTTGGCAACGTGCCGTAAATCCTGATACAGCAGCTGAATATGCATTCTTATTCTTCGATATACAGAATGCGAAACAAATAAGCCAGAAACAATTGCCAATTGATCAACTAGGTGTCAAAGCTCTTGATGATAAAACGTTAGAAGTACAACTAGACCGTCCTGTTCCCTACTTCTTAAGCTTAACGACATTCTCAACATTCTTACCAATTAATGAAGATTACTTAAAATCTCAGGGCAATAAATATGGTTTAGAAACAAATCATTTAATTTACAACGGTGCTTTCATATTAGATAACTGGAAACACGAGCAAAGCTTTCAATTGAAGAAGAACCCCAACTATTGGGATGCTAAAACTGTAAAATTAGAAGAAATCAACTTCAATGTCGTTAAAGATAAATCTACAGAAGTTAACTTATACGATTCAGGACAAATTGATCGCGTTGCTTTAACTGCAGAGTTTGTTGATAAATATAAGGGCGATCCAAACTTCAAGGACCGTGCTGAAGTTGGTATTCAATTTTTACGACTCAATCAAAAAAATGAAACATTAAAAAATCAACATGCACGCCTTGCTATTAACGGAGCAATGAATAAAAAAGCATACGTAGAAACAATTTTAAATAACGGTGCTGTTCCAGCTGAAGGAATGGTTCCTGCGAAATTCGCGAAAAGCCCAGAAGGCACTGACTTCCGTAAAGAAAATGGAAACCTAGTCAAAGATGATGTGAAAACAGCAAAAGAAAACTGGAAAAAAGCGAAACAAGAACTTGGTACTGACAAAGTAACAATCGAACTATTAACAAGTGATAATGCTTTAGCTAAAAAAACTGGTGAATATTTAAAAGGTGAACTAGAAAAGAACCTAGATGGATTAACAGTGACATTAAAACCACAACCACGTAAACAACAGCTGAAACTATTATTAAGTGGTGACTATGAAATCGGTATTGATGGCTGGGGCCCTGACTTCGCTGACCCAATTACATTCTTAGATTTATTTACAACAGATAGTGCTTATAACTTCGATAAATACTCTAACAAAGAGTATGATGAGCTCATTCATAAAGTGAAAACAGATTTAGCTAGCGATGAAAAGGCTCGCTTTGAAGCAATGAAGCAAGCTGAAAAAATCCTATTACAAGATGGTGCTGTCGCTCCTTTATACCAACAAGGTCGTTCTTACCTACAACGCGGATTTATTAAAGGGCTTGTAACAACTGACTTCGGTGGTGAATTTAACTACAAGTGGACAGAAGTTACAAAATAATAAAATAAAAAAGGTATCCAATCGCAGGATACCTTTTTTATTTTATACTTCTTTAACTACATAGCTTCTTCTCTTTACTATTCCTTTTATAGATACAGTAATTACTGCTACCAATTGTGTAACTAATATAATGACTAATAATGAAATAATATTTTTCTCTAAACTTACTCCCCCAAATATTATTGTATAATAGCCATTCGCTGCATATGTTGCGGGAAATAATTCACCGATTGTTTGATATGTTTTAGAAAGCATCTCATGTGGTACAATTACACCCGAACTTACAAGTTGTAATGATAGTGAAATTATATTAAAGATCATACCTGCATTTCCGAAAACAGTTATGAACATTTGTGTTAATGAAAGAAAGGCGAAGAAGACTATTGTCAATAATCCTCTTCCCCTTTTTTTTGCATCGAACTAAAACTCATCATAAATATAAACATAAACATCAAATATGTTCTCCACGTCAAAGAAGGTATATGCCCTGACCACAGATAGCTAATGAAATAGTTAATTCCCATAATACAAGACGATACTACTAAACTAATACTTATTAGTTTTGCATATTTGAACATATCTTTTCTCCTTACTTTTCTATCTCTTCAAATTGCAGATTTATTGGCTCTTCTAGTAGTGTTTCATAAAAATTTTCAGCCAAATCTGTTGAAGGAATTTTTTCATCCACTTCATCAAATCGAATACTATCTAGCCACACACAACCTTCCCCTGATAATAAGACACCAAATGCTATACCAAGTGCTTCTTCTTTTATATCTAATACAACCGAGTACGATTGCCAGTTATTCGTATTTTTAATTGGGCGATTTTGCATGTTATCCATAGCGAGTGGTTCTGTATCTTTTCCGTCTACTCTCATCCACAATCCTGCCCAATCTCTTACGTTCTCACTCTTAACAAATGCTGTTAAACGTAATCTTTTACCTACATATTTATCCGCTCGGAACATTTGCATTAATGTTGAAAATCCTCCATGTGTAACATTCTCTTTTGCCTTTATGTATGCAGATACTTTTCCTTGATGGGCAACTTCATAGTCTAAACCCATCTCATATTCAGCAGGATGACTCCCACTTAAGATCCATCCTTTCGGTATACCTTTTTGCATTGAAACACCCTCTCTTTCTATATAAAATGACTGGAAGTACTTTCGATATTTCTTCGGTGGCAATTGAAACATTCTTTTAAAGGCTCTCGTAAATGCCTCTTGTGAGGAAAAGCCGTATTGTACTGCAATATCAATAACAGCCCTCTCCGTTGACACTAAAGCTTGCGCAGCATGAGTTAACCTTCTCTCTCGAATATAATCCGTTACACTCATCCCAACATATCTTTGAAAGATGCGATGAAAATGGTACATCGATACTGCACTGTGAGACGCCACTCTTTCTGTTGTAAGCTCCTCATGTAAATGATCCTCTATATTCAATTGCTTGTTTTATCATCTCTTTATATTCTTCATGCATGTTAGTACCCCCTCACAACTTCAATTTACCATATACATACAAATCATTTTTGATTTAAATTGCGGATTATCCCTTGTGGCTATAGGGTAATAATTTATTTTCACCTCATACATAATTACATGATTTTGGGAAAAACTTGTATAGAACGAATTTACATAAGGAGGAATTTTTAATGAGAATTTTACTATCAGTTTTATTAGCTCTTATGCTAGTACCTGCATTAACAGGATGTAAAGCTCCTGTTAAAGAAGACACAACTTCTAATAAAAAGACTACAGAAGAGGCAAAGAATGAAGCTCCTGCTGATTTAAAACTAAACTTCAATGAATTCGATTTAAAGGCAGACTACCAAGATACAAAGAAAGACTACGAAGCTGACTATAAAAATGTAGCAGCAGATAAAAAAATGGAAGCAAAAATTGAAGATCATAAAGCAGATGTAAAATTAACAGGAGACGAGGCTATCACAAAATTAAGCCCACTTCTACAAGAATTAAAATTTAATAAAGATACTCCCGACCAAGAAGTAATCGATCAAGTAGTAAATGTGTTCAAACTTGATAAAGACTACCAAAAGTTTGATTTAGAAGTTGTCTTCTCTGATGGAACGAAAAAAGAATATAAAAGAGAAATAAAATAAAGAAGTAGGCGGTTGCCTACTTCTTTATTTTTGCATATCTTAAATCTGGTTTAGATCCAACATAATATTGAAGTCCAGATACTGATCCTTTTTGTAAGTAAGAATCAGAAGGGAATATAATTGGAATTAACGGTGAATCTGTAAACATAATATCTTCTGCTTTATGCAATAAATCAAAACGCTTATCTTCATTTTGTTCAACTTCTGCTTCTTTGATTAAAGCGTCAAATTCTTTATTATGCCATTTTGCATAGTTGTTTGGACCATCACCTGCATATAAATCTAGTTTAGTAATTGGGTCTAATAAAGAACCGCCCCATCCCATATAAGCTAATTGGAAATCACTTTGCTTATATGTATCGATGTAACTCTTCCACTCTTTATTTTCTAATTTAATATCTACACCAAGATTTTTCTTAAACATTTCCTGCATTGCTTCTGCTACTTTTTTATGCTGTGTATCCGTTGTGAATTTTAATGTTACTTCAGGTAATGTAGACCAACCTTGTTCTTTCATACCCTCTTCTAATAATTTTTTCGCTTCTGTTGTATCAAATTTTACGTAATCACCTTTTTCTTTACGGAAATCACGACCACTTTGTGTTTTTGCTCCTTCTGGAACGAATGCATATGCTTCTTGCGCATTGTTTTTATACAGTTTTTCAACGATAAACTTACGATCAACTGCTAATGAAAATGCTTTACGTACTTTCGCATTTGTGAATGGCTCTTTTTCTACGTTAAACGAATAAATATAAGATGAGAATCCCGCAACACGCTTATATTCTTTATTTCCTTTTTCTTTCTCAATCATTTCTTGTGGTAAACCACTTAGTAAATCTAATTCTTTTGATTTGTATAATTGGTACGCTGTTTTAGAATCTGGAATAATACGAAACTCAATTTCTTTTAATGTTACCTTTTTATCATAGTATTCTTTATTTTTTTGTACTGTAATTGCTTGGTTATGCTTCCATTCTTTTAACGTGAATGGCCCATTTGTAATTAACTCTTTTGGATCTGTTTTTAATTTGTTGTTGTCATCAATTGATTTTTTAGATAATGGAATAAATAATGAACTCGCTAATTTTTGTTTAATAGAAGCAACTGGGTGCTCAAGTGTTACCTTTAATGCTTGAGGATCAACAACTTGAATACCAACTTGGCTTTCTTCACCTTTTCCAGTATTATACGCCTCTGCACCTTTAATAAAGTACATTTCTGTCCCATTCATAGAACCCGTTTTCGGATTTAATAACCGCTTCCATGCAAATTCAAAATCATTTGCTGTAATAGGAGAACCATCTGACCATTTAATATCTTTCTTTAAATGGATTGTATATTCAGTTCCATCTGCATTTACTTCTTCTTTCTCTGCTAATTCATTTTGATATTTCCCATCACTATCTTGCGTATATAAGCTTGAGAATAAATGTCCAATTACATAACCTGATGTGCTATCTGTTGCAATAGCGGAATCCAGTGTATATGGATCGCTACCAATATTCGTTACTAATCGATCTCCTTCTCCCTTACCAGCACTTGCTTGTTGCGTCTCTTTCTTACCACAAGCGACAGAAGTAATCGCTAAAACAGTCATAATGACAAACAGTAAAAACTTCTTCATCCTACATTCTCCTTTAACCCGAAATTTTTGGTGTTGATGCTAATAATGTTTTTGTATAAGAATGTTGTGGATTACGGAATACTTCGTCCGTATTTCCAAATTCAACAAGTTCTCCTTTATATAAGACAGCCACTTTTTCACATAAGTAGTGAACCATCGGTAAATCATGCGCGATAAATAAATATGTATAGCCTTGTTCCTTTTGAATCTTTTGCAACAAGTGCACAATTTGGATTTGAAGTGAAACATCTAACGCTGAAATTGGTTCATCCAGGATTAATACTTCTGGCTCACATAATAACGCCCTTGCAATAGCGATCCGTTGACGTTGTCCTCCGCTAAATTCGTGTGGGTATCGATCAGTATATCGTCTATCTAATCCAACACGTTCTAGCGCATCACCTGCTACCTCATCTTTCAATCCTTTATCACCTAAACCGAATGAAATATATCCTTCTGTTACGCTATCGCGTACTTTCCAGCGCGGATTTAATGCAGCTGTTGAATCTTGAAAAATGAATTGTACTTTCTGCAAGAAATCTCGCTTATGAGCTGATTTCAACTTGTGAACAACTTGACCGTTATAATCAATTTGACCAGACGTTGGGCTCTCGATCCCAGCTATGAGCTTACCAAGTGTTGTCTTTCCTGAACCACTTTCTCCAATAATGCCAAGCGTTGTTCCTTTCGGGATAGAAAGTGATATATCTTTTAGCGCTATGATTTCTTTCTTTTTACTTCCATACGTTTTCGTTACTTGCTTTACAGTAATTAAATCTGTCGTCATGAGGCATTCACCTTCTCTTTTGATTTCGCTTGGTCATGCTCTAGAACATGTTGCCAACAATGTGAACTGTGTTCCCCAGAATATGCTGTTCTATCAGGGAAACGATGAACACATTCTTGTATTGCTACTGGGCATCTATTTACAAATGGGCACCCAAAGCTATTTAACGTTTCAATTGATGGTGTTGTTCCCTCAATGGCCCTAAGTACCTTTTCGGAATCATCCATATTCGGAATAGCTTGCAATAAACTTTTCGTATATGGGTGCTTAGGTGAACCTATCACTTCTTTTATCGTCCCTTTTTCAACAACACGTCCCCCGTACATCACAACTACTCGGTCAGCTACTTCACGTACAAGCGCCAAATCATGTGTAATTAATAAAATACTCGTATTTTGTTTTTCTTTGCGCTCTTTTAATAACCCCATAATTTGCTTTTGAATCGTTACATCTAATGCAGTTGTAGGCTCATCTGCAATAACGAGCTTTGGGTGACACGCAAACGCAATTGCTAAACAAATACGTTGCCTCATGCCTCCGCTTAATTGATGTGGGTACTGTTCAAAACGTTTCTCTGCTTCATGTATCCCTAAATCATTTAATAAGTTAATCGCAATTTCTTTTGCTTCTCTTTTCGATTTTTTCTCATGTTGCAAAATCACTTCTGTAATTTGCCTTCCTACTTTCATCGTCGGATTTAAAGAGGACAGAGGGTCTTGAAAGATAAATGAAATATCTTTCCCTCGAATTTGATTCCATTCTGATTCTTGTAAATTCGTCAACCTTTGAGATTGGAAAGAGATGCTTCCGTCATCAATGTGAATAGATTCTTGATTTAATCCGACAATAGATTGTGCTGTAACACTTTTTCCTGAACCACTTTCTCCTACAAGTGCAACGATTTCACCTTCATTAATAGAAAAGGAAACATGCTTCACAATTGCTTGCTTACTACTCTCTTTTTCAACGACCAATGTTACGTTTTCTAAAGATAAGAGCTGTCCCATGTTTTTTCTCCTTTCGATTCCGTTTTACAATCTTCGGATCAATTGCATCTTGCAAACCATCACCAATTGCATTAAATGCAAACATAATGAGTGCAATCATGATTGCTGGGAAGAATAATTGCCACCATTCTCCGCTTAGTAATGTCCCAAGTGCATCGTTCGTCATCGTTCCCCAGCTCGCTGCTGGTGATTGTACTCCGAGTCCGATAAAGCTTAAAAATGATTCTGAGAAAATAGCTGCTGGAATTGTAAATGATAAATTTACGATAATAATGCCTGTTAAATTCGGAATGATGTGTCCGTATATAATCTTCATATGCGATGTACCTAATCGCTCTGCTGCAATAACAAATTCTCTTTGCTTTAAAGATAATACTTGTGCCCTAACGAGACGTGCCATGCCAATCCATCCTGTTAATGCAAGGGCAATAATAATGGTAAAAAGCCCTGGTTTCATAACGATTAATAATAAAATAACAATTAATAAATATGGGATACCGTATAACACTTCAATCCCTCGTACAATCCACTCATCAATTAACGTTCCAAGGCGACTACGTCCTCTCACATATCCACTAAAGCCCCCGATTAGTACACCTATTCCTATATCAAGAGCCGCTGCCACTAATCCAACTGTTAGTGAAATTTTCCCTCCAGCCCAGGTGCGCGCCCATATGTCCCTTCCTAAATCATCTGTTCCGAACCAATGCTCACTACTAGGTGGGAGGTTTGTTGCTTCTTTTACTTGTTCACTCGCAGTAAATGCCGTTAAACTTTCGCCAACCAGTGAGAAAATAATAATTAGTAATAACGTCACTGCCCCTAAAACTGCTATAGGGTTTGATATAAACTTGCGAAACACTTCCTTCTTTCGACTAATCGTTTGCTGATCTTTATTTATCGTTAATTCTTTTTTCTCCTCATTCGTTAATAACTGTTTATTGATTTCATAAGCTCCCATTTAAATGCCCCCCTCCTTACGTAATAGAACGAATACGCGGATCCACAATACGGTGAATAATATCTGTAATGAAAATACAAGAAATTAATAATGCACTATAGAAAATCGTTGTTCCCATAATGACCGGATAATCCCGGTTAAAAATGCTATCTACAAAATATTTTCCTAGACCAGGAATGGAAAATATTTTTTCAATAACGAAAGTTCCTGTTAAAAGTCCAGCCATTAACGGTCCAACAAATGTAAGTACCGGAACAATCGCATTTCGAAGAGCATGTCTTATAATGATTTTCTTAATTGGTATGCCTTTCGCTCTCGCTAGCTTAATATAATCACTCTGCAAAACTTCAATCATATTAGAGCGAACAAATCTTGTAATAACCGCGATTGGTCCTAACGCTAATGCGAAGGATGGCAATACCGTATGTTCGAATGTGCCCCAAGACGCTACTGGTAAAAGTTCAAATTGTATAGCAAATACTTGTATAAATAGTGGTGCTAAAATAAAACTTGGAATAGAAATACCGAGAATCGCAAGTAAGCTCACACTATAATCAATTACTTTCCCATGATATCGAGCTGCAAATGTACCTGCTGCAATTCCGACTAATAATGAAATAACAAGTGCTTGTAAACCAATAATCGCTGATGGACCAAATCCTGTCGTTATAATTTCTGATACACCTTGACCTGTGGATTGAACAGATTCACCAAAATCAAAATGAACTACGCCATCTAAATAAGCAACATATTGATTCCATAACGGTTCATCAAGGTGATACTTCGCTCTCATGTTTTGTATCACTTCTTCAGGAAAGATTTTCGCATCTGATGAAAATGGATCCCCTGGAATGATATGCATAATCAAAAATGTTACTGTTGTAATGACCCATAGCGTGAACACCATAACCGATAGTTTTTTAATAACATACACTTCAATAACCCCCTAAACAAATGTATTTACTTTGTTTTATTGACATATTTGTTCCTATTACTTTTCCGCTTCTTAAAACACAAAAAGCCTTGATCTTAAAAAATAAGATCAAGGCTTAATAAACGAAGGCCCATCACTTATCTTTCAAGACTTGCTTGCTGGAATTAGCACGGTGTTCCTGTTACAGAACCCGCTGCTGAGGTGTCATAGGGCCAGTCCCTCTACCTCTCTGGATAAGTAAATTGCTATATTATTATTTGGTTCAAATTGTATATTTTGAATTATAATTCTGAAAAAATGAAAAGTCAATCAAATTGGATATATTTAGAAAAATCAGTTTTTTGCTTATTTTATCGAAATTACAGTTTTCTCTTATAATAAAAAGAAATAATATTAAAGAAGTTATAAGATGGATCCCTTACTTCTTACTACTATAGGATTACCATTAACAATCGTTATACTTGTCATCATCGGGGTCTATAAAGTGAAACTTTAATCAGTGGGGGGCATCCCCCACTGATTATTAGTTGAACCAATCGGGCTTTTAGGGGCAGTGGATCCCCTACCTAACTTCTTTGCTTTCACTGAACTTTGAGGTGGGGGTCTTACTGCCCGGCAAATAGCGGGATAAACTCTTTATTAAAAAGAAACGTATCACTTCTTTTTATACTCCATTCGATAATATTACCGGACAAACAATCTCTGAATTTCACGAAAAACAAAATGTATTAGTATCCGAGGATGAAGACGGAGATGGTAAGAAGAAAAAATAACCTTGCGCGTACGCAAGGTTATTTTTTCGTTTCTGCTTGAAAACGTTTATAGTATGTTGATGCTGTTGCAAAGTTAATTTCTATATCACGAATCAATGATGAGTCTTCTTCTTTAGCTAACTTCTGTAATTTTTTCATTGCTTGTTCCGATTCATTCAAGAAACCAGCGTATACCTCATGTTCTTGCTCTTTCGACTTTGGAACACGAATTTCTTTACGTATATTATCAATATCTTCTAACATGCTAGTCGTTACCTTTTGCACATCTTCTTTATATGTAGCATTCGTTATTTCCTTACCGCCCTTTTCTTTTGCCACTTCAAATAACTGTAGTGCTTTATTAATTTCTTTATTCATTTTCATATCGTATTTTTCATGTACTGCACGGTATTCTTTCATCTCTTCTGTTTGCTCAGTAGATTGCTCTACCTTTTCTTTCGGTTCTTTCGTATCTTTATTTCCATTACATCCTGCTAGAAGGATCATACTTCCCATTACAGCAATACCCAAAACCTTCTTCATCTCTTCTTCTCCTTTTATCTACAGCTACTACTCATTATAGTTTCTTTTATCTCCACTTGTTATTATACCGAGAACATCCTACTTTTTACACTTAAGACGACATCGTAACATATATACCAACATGTTTGTCACAGTATCGTCACTTTATACAAATAACTTTTGCACTGCTTTACTACATCACCTTACAAAACTGTAAGCACACATAAAGAACAAACCATGCTAGACTTACATATGCATAACGCAAACATATGTAAGTTTTTAAGGAGAATCATCTATGTACAACACAATGCCTTTTATGGGAGAAGATATTCGTGTCCTTATTCGTGAAAAATCACTTCATATCGAAAATACAGAGAGCCTTCGCCGCGTATTAAAAAAGAAACATGCTCCATTTAAGTTAGCCCAATATTTAAAACAACAACATACAAATCAATTTCATACCGTGCTAAATATATCAGATAAATCATTAACAATCGAAATCATCGGTCATGTCTACATTGGAAACTTCGCAGATATCTTAAAAGAAATCCCACGTATACCGAAAATTGCTCCTATTATCGTTAAAAAAGCGTATAAAATTACCGACCATACCGATATTATCGACTGCGGGGAAAAAGAAGTCGATAGTAATCGCTGGGTGTGGGATAAACTTGCTGTTTTATATGATACGATCATGAATAATATGTATGAGGTATTTCAAAGAAATGAAAAAAAGAACTGATTCAAATATTCCCTTTGAATCAGTTCTTTTTTGTTAAGCCTCTAAATTTTGTCTTTGTTGTAGTTCAAACTGCTTTTCACTTCTTCTGGCCATAAATAGATAACATAATACAGCACCAATTTCACAAAGAGCTATCACAACCCCCATCGGTAATGCGGTATTGCTTCCGCCAATACCTACTAATGGTGCAACAAGTGCTCCTGAAATGAACTGTAATAAACCTAATAAAGCCGATGCCGTTCCTGCAGCTTGTTTCTGGTTTCTCATCGCTAATGAGAAACCAGTTGTTGATACAACCCCGACACTTGATACAACAAGGAATAACGAACATAAAACACCAATTAAACCTATTCCTAGTACAATTGTCAGTAGTAAAGATAAACCACCAACAGCTGCAATAATAATACCGGAAACGAATAACGTTTTCTCATTCACTTTCCCTGCTAAACGGCCTGTAACCTGACTAGCAATAATAATACCGATACCGTTAATCGCAAAGAATAAGCTAAATTGCTGTGGTGATGCTCCGTATATGTTCTGCAACACAAATGGTGAGCCCGAAATGTAAGCAAACATCGCCGCCGTTACTAGCCCTTGTGATAATGCATATCCCATAAACAAACGATCTTTTAACAGTTTTCCATACGTCGCCAATGTCCCTGACAAACCACCTGTTTCTCTTTCTTCAGGAGGTAATGTTTCACGTAATACGAAAGTAGCTGATATTAACATGAATACACTAATTGCTCCGAGAACGATGAAGACACCGCGCCATGTTGTGAACTGTAGTAATTGTCCCCCAATAATCGGTGCCAAAATAGGCGCTGCTCCGTTTACTAACATGAGCAGTGAAAAAAACTTCGTCATTTCAGAACCTGAATACATGTCACGTACCATTGCACGTGATATAACAATCCCGGCCGATCCTGAAGCCCCTTGTAAGAAGCGCAATAACACTAAACTCCAAATAGATGGTGCAATAGCACAAAGTAAAGAAGAAGCAACATAAATAATAAGAGCGATAATAAGAGGTTTGCGCCTTCCATAAATGTCACTAATTGAACCAACAAATAATTGTCCTACTGAAAGCCCAAGCAAACAAGCTGTCAATGTAAGCTGTGCAAGAGATGCGCCTGTTTGTAAATCATCTGTTAATTTTGGTAAAGAAGGCAAATACATATCAATAGATAATGGCCCAATCGCCGTAAGTGTCCCTAATACAAGAATCATCCATAACCTATTTGTCTTTACAGGTTTATATATTTCGTGATTAACTCCATTCACTTTTTCCGTTCACCCTTTCCGATAAATACTAAATCGTAACAATTATAGTTACAACATAAACATACGTCAAGTATAGTGCATTTTCCTGTTTTATACCGTAAAAAAAAGCGATAGAATTTCTATCGCTTTACTTTTTCAAATTGCTATTTGTAAATTTAGATACGGAAGACATCGCCTCTCCTGTATCTAAATATGTGATTTGAATTGGATCTCCCACTTCTGTAAACATAGCATATGGGAATTTCTTCACCGGTATCATAAATACTTTTTGTTCATTCTCTAACAGTACATACACAATTGTATTTTCACCTGATTTTTCTTTATATACACGTTGTACAACGCCTTCTTTTTGTGCTTCTTTACCATTTGAAGTCGGTCTAAATGAATCTCCACTTCCACTCAGCGCATTTTTATAATTCTCAAGCGCTTCTTTTTGCGTCGAACCTGTTGCAAATATTTTCGCATTAGAAGCATAGATAACTGTATGAGCACGTACTAATCCCCCGTCATCAATAACAGGTACAATCCAAGAAGGTTTACCATACACGTTATAAATAACCGGCATCGTTCCATGCCATTTCTCTCTCTTAAAGGAATTATCCACTACTTCCGAAGCAGCTGAACCATCCATAATCCCCTTCACTTCTTTTCCGTTATAGTAATACAACTTACCTGTACGCGCATCGATAAGCGAGTAACCTAACGCAGAATCTACTCCCTCTTTTGGAGAGGTGAAATCAGTAAAGTAATATAACGTTCCATCCTTACCGAAAATTGGTGTAACTCCTTCTTTCGTTCCCCACTCAGTCGGAATCTTCATATCCGTTTGCGAGAATTTCGTATTCCAAAATCCGTGAATATATTTACCGAAGTATGTATTTAATGTAGATGCGGTCTCGTGATTTAATACACCATCAACAAATTTAGGCGCTTTTCCTTTATCATATCTTTTCACTTCACCTGTTTGTGCATCTACTACTACAACGCCCTCTACCTCAAATCCAGATCTTCCTGAAATAAATTCCCCATACGTCATTGTATAATACGGTTTCCCTTTATCATCCACTTCAAATTTAGGTTTCCCTTTAAAGATTAGATTTGGTTCTGCTTGCCTTACAACACGCTCTAAATTATTCCCGAAGAACATGCTCGGCACATATTTCATTTTATAACCAAGATGCAGTTTCGCTTCCGCATCAGGATTCGTACCTGACATCGTTACGTACCCTGGAATTGTCTCAGCTTTACGTGCTTTAAAAAAGCCTGAAACTTCAATCGGTGCTACATATAAAGCCTCACCATTTACCATTTGTGGCGTTAATTCCCCTAGCTCAAAATAAGCTACTTTCGGAATATCCCCAAATACTTTTTTCATTTTATTCTCCGCTGTCTTTGGCGGCACTGTAAACGGTTGATCATTTTCAGTAAACGGCTCTGAAATATCTTTCTCGATCTTCACAACAGAATCATATTTTTTTTGCGTGATTACTATATCGTGTAAATAACCAAAATAGCCGTAACTTGCGAGTAAAACAAACATTAGAAGTCCCTTTAACGTACCTTCTAATTTCCCTATTTGATTTTGTGAAAATAAAACAAGCCCAATTAAAACTGCTACTGCAACGGCATAATGAGTAAGAATCGAATCTGCTCGATCATCGATTAGCCAAAGATATTCATAGATTGCAATACCTATCCAAAATAATACAGGAATAACTAAAATGGATGATTTCTTACCCTTTACAACCTTCTCATCCCCTTTCTTATCCACTGCTCGAAGTTTACTACCGCTTCTTGTCCATGGAATCAAAAACAAAGTGAGAATAGCTAAAATTAAAAATTTCATCAAAGGCAATGTCCCCTTTTCTTTTATTTTCCCTTTTAGTATAACAAATAAAGGGTATTCAGGTAAAAATGGGGATGATTATATTTTTTTACTACTTAATACAATCCCACTCACTACATATAAGATAGATGCAATATAAAAAATGGTGCCAATCGTAAAGAAATCTACTAAATATCCCGTTGCAATAATTGCTATTGCTCCTCCAATCGATGTCCACACATGATATTTTCCAATCTCATAACCAGCATTTTCTTGCACAACCTTTCGTGCTAACGACGTCTTCTCGGTATTACGCTGCACAGCACCTAAAACTCCCATTACAATTTGAAGAATATACACATGCCAGACTTCCGTGGCAATCGGGAAACAAAGCATTAATATTGCCATGGACCAAGCATATATAATTAATAATTTTTGATCGCCTACTCGATCAGACATCTTTCCTACTAATGGATATACAAGTGCTGAAGTTAAAGCAAATAAGCCATACGCCCAGCCAAACTGCGAGAAGCTATTCCCAACATTCCGAAGCAATAGAATGTAAAAAGGAAATACCATACTTCCCGCCATCATAATTATGCTTTGTGACGCTACAAATCTTCTATATGTCATTTCGTATACTCCCTATAAAATAAATTCACAAATCTCTCTTTTGGGTCCGCTTCTTTTTTCTTCTGAAGAAATTCTTCTATACGAGGATATGCCCTCTTTAACTGCTCCTTCGTTGGATACGAATAGTACGGTAAATAATAACTACCATTATGTTTTAAAGTAACATCAATCATTTTCTGAATGACATCTTCTGTTTTCTTTATTTCACCCTCTGAGCGTCCTTGGTTAATTAAAAGAACTAGCGCAAACATATCATCTTTCGCATAGGATAAAACTGCATTTTCATTCTTTTCCACATAACGAATCGTAATATTGAGCAAATTAAACTCTTCTTCATTTAATACGTTACGTAAATCATCTATGTATTCCGTGAAGAAATCTATAGGCACAAAGTATTCTTGTAACACTTCTGTTCTATTCGGATTTTCATATTCCATAAAGGCACTATCTGACCTCATAACATTATTTCGCGTCTCATACGCTCCATCTGTACGCTCAAAATAACTTCTTTGTATATCCCAAAATGTATTCTTTCCCCAATCGCTATAACGGGATAATCCGAGTAAAAATTTCGGTGCAGCTATAATAGTTTCCTCTTTTAATTCACTGTACTCTTCCCTCATATTTTGATTTTTCGCCAATGTATAATCTGTCACATACATCTCTTTTAAAAATGAATTGGGGGCAACAGAAATACGGGCTAAGTGCATACGAACATTTTCATCTCTTTTCACTTTATCTTTGAAATAAGATGTGTATTCTTTATAATCTATCATTCTCGTATGCATTTCATATAATTCATCATCAGTTAACTTTAATGTCACATCTAAAATGACACCAAATAACCCGTAACCACCTATGACATATGGAAATAGCTCTGCATTTTCTTCTCTACTTACATTACGTACCGTACCATCTGCCATTAACAATCTGAATGACTCTACTGTATCAATCAATGCTTCATGACGAATATCACGCCCATGTACATTCACACTTAATGAACCACCAACAGTAAAAATATTTTGAGATTGCATTACTTGAACCGCAAGACCATATGGATTGATTTTCTTTTGAATGTCATTCCATGTGACACCGCTTTGCACCCTAATCCTCTTCTCCTCCGGATCAAATTCTAATATTTTATTATACCCCTTCATATCAAGCATCGTGCCGTTCGGATAATACGTCTGTCCTCCTTGGCTATGTTGCATACCTGCAATGGAAATTTTCTCTCCGGAAGTATTTGCATCTTTCACTACCTGTTTTAATGAACGTTCATCCTCAGCATTTTCAACACGTTTAATTTTCGTCGGAAGCAACTTTCCTACATCGCTCATAATAGGGTGCTTTAGTTGCTCTTTATATGTATTTACAGATGTTGCAAGCAACACTGTATAAGCCACAATGACCACCGCTATCTTTCTTTTTTTCAAATGACACTCTCCTCTTCTACAGTTTTCCCTCTTCATATTGTACCTATTTTCCTATGAAGAAAGTATACAAAAAAGAGGGCACCTTATTTTAGGTCCCCCCTCATCAAAACTATTACTTTGCTGCCGGCAATTGTATTGGGTCAAACTTTTCGTACGACGTATATTTTGCGTTCGTAATAATGTGTACTTTATCCTTGCCGTTACTACTCATAATCATGTCTATCTTTGCTGATTCATATTTAAAATCTTTTGTAATGATATATTCTGCATCCACTTCTTCTATCTTCGCATTTTGTGCTTGTAACATTTTCTTCTGTGTTTCATCCATGCTAGTTAACATACTTTCTGTTTCTTGCCCTTTTAATGTAAATTTCAGTTTATATTTATCTCCGCTTTTCTCCATCTTCATTTTATCTAAAACTACCGCTGGTACTTCTAACTTATCTATAATATCTTGAGTCGCTTTCATTCCACCAGCGTTTAATTGCTCCTCTGGTACGGTTATAACTTCTCCTGTATTAGGGTTTTTTACCTCACCAGCAACTTTACCATCCACAGTATACACTACAACATCTGTACCGGAAATATTCATTTCAGAACGAGAATTCTTTGTCTTTGGCTCTAATTGCATCTTAGCCTTTAATATATCCATCTCTGTTCCCTCAGCTTTTACCCCTACACCATATGTCATCGTTACATGCTCTTCATTTTTAAAAGCTTCGTTCGTTTTCTTGAAAACATCCTTCGCTGCTAATTCTTTTTCTTTTTGAACTGATTCTTTTTTCGGTTCATCCGTCTTTGCTGTTTTCTCATTACTACACCCTACCCCTAGACTGATTGCAAGTACTAAACTTGAAACAAAAATAATTTTTTTCATAATGTCGCCCCCTTTCCCAAAATAATATCACCTCTTTTCCTATGAAATCTATATAATTTTTAATCTATATTCGCTATATAGCGACATGTTTAATGAAGGTTTTAAATATGATGTAAATAACAATAACTCATTTCAGGAGGTCATTATGAAGGCGATCATTTGCACACAGTATGGACCACCTAACGTTCTTCAGCTTCAAAATATAGAGAAACCTACACCTAAAAAGAACGAAGTATTAATTAAAATTCACGCAACAAGTGTATCGACTGGAGATTGTAGAATACGCGGTTTTAATAGTCCCCTCTTATTTTGGATTCCTATGCGGATCATATTAGGTTTCAGAAAACCGAGAAACCCTATACTCGGCGTAGAGTTATCCGGTGAAATCGAAGAAATAGGAACAGATGTAACTCAATTTAAAGAGGGAGATCCTATCTTTGCATTAACTGGCCTTCATGCTGGTGCTTATGCTGAATATACATGTGTACATGAAAGTGGATTAATAACATTAAAACCTACCAATGTGACGTATGAAGAAGCGGCAGTTATTCCTTTTGGTGGAACTTCAGCATTGCATTTCCTGAGAAAGGGCCGTATAAAAAAAGGGCAACAAGTGCTCATATATGGTGCCTCCGGATCAGTAGGAACAGCTGCTGTACAACTTGCTAAATATTTCGGTACGACCGTTACGGCTGTTTGTAGTAATTCAAATTTTGAACTCGTTCAATCTTTAGGAGCCGATAAAGTAATTGATTATACGAAAGAAGATTTTACTAAGCCGGGCGAGCGCTACGATATTATATTTGATGCAGTTGGGAAGTATAAAAAATCCCTTTGTACAAATACATTAACATCCAATGGAAAATATGTATCTGTTAATGGAATGATGGCCAAGGTAAGTAAAGAGGATATGATTCTATTAAAAAAACTAGTCGAAACGGAAAAACTAAAGCCCGTTATTGATAGAACTTACCGATTAGAAGAAATTGCTGAAGCTCATATGCATGTGGAAAAGGGACATAAAAAAGGGAATGTTTCCATTACCTTAAAATAAAATATATTCAGAAAATAATATTGACAATTCTATTTGTAAGATTTACTATTAGTACCATATTAAAAAACTACATACACATACTCTTATCAAGAGTGGCGGAGGGACTGGCCCGATGATGCCCGGCAACCGAGCTTATGACGTATAAGCTAAGGTGCTAATTCCTGCAAAACGAGTTTTCGTTTTGGAAGATAAGAGAGGAACCTATTTTGTCTATTCGGCACCTCTCTTATTTTTGAGAGGTGCTTTTTATTTTGGAACGTATATGAAGGGGGAACTATAGATGAAAAAAGTATTATTGAGCATTGTAAGTGGAGCGGTATTATTGTTAGGTGCATGTGGTGCTAATTCTGATAAAGAGGTAAAAGCATTAGATGAGAAAAAGATTACTGTCGGTGTAACGGGTGGACCGCATGAACAAATTTTTGAAAAGGTAAAAGAAGTGGCAGCGAAAGACGGTCTCGAAATTGATGTAAAAGTATTTAATGATTATGTAGCACCGAACGTATCTTTAGATGAAAAAAGCCTCGATGTAAATAGCTATCAAACGAAATCTTATTTAGACGTATTTAAAGCTGAACGCAATATGAAATTAACTGAAGTATTTTCAACAGTAACATTCCCTATGGGCGTATATTCTAAAGACATAAAAGATGTAAAAGACTTAAAAGAGGGCGACGCAATCGCTGTACCAAATGATCCAACGAATGAACTTCGAGCTTTAAAACTATTTGAAAAAGCAGGCGTTTTAAAAGTGGATCCAAAGGCTACAGAAAAAGCGACTGCGAAAGATGTAATTGAAAACCCAAAGAAATTAAAAATTGTTGAATTAGAGGCATCTCAATTACCGACACAACTAAGTGAAGTGAAAGCAGCTGCAATTAATACAAACTTTGCATTAGGTGCAAAATTAAGCCCTGCGAAAGATTCTATTTTCCGTGAAGGAAAAGATTCACCATATGTAAACTGGGTTGTTGTTCGTACTGAAAATAAAGATGATGCTGTTGTAAATAAATTAAAGAAAGCTTATCAATCTAAAGAAGTAAAAGAATTTATCGAGAAAAAATTTGATGGTTCAGTTTTACCATCTTGGTAGGAGCTGACGATAATGATTGAATTAAAAAATGTATCCAAAGTATTTACAACAAAAAAAGGGAATGTAGAAGCTCTTAAACCTACTTCCCTTCAAGTAAAAAAGGGCGAAGTATTTGGAATCATTGGATATAGTGGCGCTGGTAAAAGTACATTAATTCGATGTGTAAATTTATTAGAAAAACCAACGACAGGAAATATCATTCTAAACGGCCAAGACTTAACAACTTTATCAGCAAAAGAACTAGCAAAATCGAGACAAAAAATCGGAATGATTTTTCAAGGATTCAACTTACTTAAAACTGTGACAGTTTATGAAAATATCGCATTACCGTTACGTCTATCTGGTCTTCCCAAAAATGAAATTGAAAAAAGGGTAGAAAAGTATTTACGTATTGTCGATCTTTTTAACCGAAAAGATGCATATCCGAGCGAACTTTCTGGCGGCCAGAAGCAACGTGTTGCCATTGCACGTGCACTATCACATGAACCGGAAGTGTTATTAAGCGACGAAGCAACGAGTGCTTTGGATCCAGAAACAACTGAATCTATTCTCGACCTATTATTAAAGATTAATGAAGAAATCGGGATCACAATTTTATTAATTACACATGAATTGAATGTTATCCAGCGTATATGTGACCGAGTTGCTGTTATGGAACATGGAGCAGTAGTTGAAAGCGGGACTGTGAAGGATATATTCACAAACCCACAACATGCAACAACAAAAAAATTCGTAAATAGTGCATTTGCAGCGAAGATTCCTGAAGACGTACAGAAAGAGCTACAAAGAACCGGTGAAATCGTAACACTTTCATTTATAGGGAACTCTTCTGGCGAACCAGCGTTAGCTATCGCTACAAAGCGCTTTCAAGTGTATCCGAATATTTTATCCGGTAATATTACACAGCTAAAACATGAAGCATATGGGAAACTGATTATTCATATGCAAGGTGAAAAAACTGAAATAGACCGTGCTTTATCATTTTTACAAGAGCAAGGGATCATCGTAGAAGGAGGTAGAATAGATTATGGGAAACAAGTCCTTTTTGGATGAATGGGGTAAAGTCATATGGGAAGCAACCATTCAAACATTTCAAATGACATCTATTTCACTATTCATCTCTATCCTTATTGCACTACCACTTGGCGTCACGCTTGTTTTAACGAGACCTGGTGGACAGCACGAAAATAAAATCATTTATCCAATTCTTAATACAATTATTAACGTTATTCGCTCTCTTCCATTTATTATTCTACTATTCTTTATTTTACCTTTTACAAAGTTTCTAATGGGAACATCCATTGGTGTGCAAGGTGTCATCGTACCACTTGTCGTATTCACGGCCCCTTATATTGCACGATTAATGGAGACAGCTTTATTAGAAGTGGATCGTGGTGTTATTGAAGCTTATCAAGCGATGGGCGTTTCTACTATAAAAATCATTTGGCACGTTATGGTGAAAGAAGCTCGTCCCTCCCTTGTACTTGGGTTAACAATCGCAACAATCGGCTTAATTGGCGCAACAGCAATGGCTGGACTTGTAGGTGCTGGTGGTCTTGGTGATTTAGCATATCGATTCGGGCACTTACGCTACGAACCTGAAGTAATGTATGCAACAGTCTTTATTTTAATTATCCTCGTTCAAGGGTTGCAGTCTTTAGGAAATAGTGTTGCACGAAGATTGAAGAAAGATTAAAAAAGAAGGTATCTCACTAGGGTGAGATACCTTCTTTTTACCTTTTAAATCCACCTTCAGAATGAATAACTTGTCCAGTAATCCATTCTGCTTCTTCACTTACTAAAAACTTAATGAGTCTTGCCGCGTCCCTCGGCTCACCAATTCTACCAAAAGGAAACATCGGCTTTAATCCTTGCTTTATCTCTTCAGTCATCCAGCCTGTACTAGTTGGACCTGGATTAATTGCATTCACTGTTATACCTAGGTGGGCGACTTCAGCTGACAACGAACTCGTAAGGGCATCAATAGCTCCCTTCGTTGTTGCATACGCTAGCTCTCCAACCATAGGCCCTTGAAATTGTCCCGACGTCATATTCACAATTCTACCACCAGATTTCTTATCAAATCCTCGGGCAAATTGACTACTTAACAATGTAGTTGCACGAACATTTACTATGTAGTGCTTATCTAATTCTTCAGCAGTCAAATTAGAGAAGTCATTATTTGTAGAATACGCTGCATTATTAATTAATATATGGGGGTAGCCTAGTTGTTCAGTAACTTTATTTATAAGCTCTTTCGGTGCATCATTCTGAGTTAAATCTAACTCCATACTCGATACTTTCACACCGTTTTTTAGTAACTCTTCTTTTAATTGTGTTTGTTCACTTTGATCAACGCCCCAAGGCATTTCTTTATCGTACGCTGTCCAATACGTAAAAAATATATCATATCCTGCTCCAGCTAATTCTTTACAAATCGCTGCGCCTATACCATCTAGACGACTTACACCTGTAACAACTGCTATTTTATTTTTTAATTGATTCATCATATACTCCTCCAATTTAAAGGACGCATACTTTATATAAGAGATATGAATTTCCCTACACATTATCCTTACAAAAGGGATGTACAAGCCAAATATGCAGTCCTTGAATGATTTACAGATAACTAAATAAACCCTCACTTATGAGAGAAAAATTTATCTATCTATTTTCTAATCATTACAAGCTCATCCACATATTAAGTCCTTGTCCCCTTTCCATATATCTCTATTTCTATCATACCAATATGATGTAATATTTCAAATGATAAAAAAATAAAAATCGATATTCCATGGCGATCTTCCACTAATTTTAATATATTACAATAACTAAATAATTAAAATAATTAGAAAAACACTGGTAAATACTGGCTACATTTTTTATAATAAAATGTGGGGCTAATGTGAGAGTTGAAAACGGTCTGATTATACAGACTCAACTAGTTTTAAACAAATAGGGGGAAGAAACATGTCAAAAAAATTACTTTCTTTATTTTCTACAGTAATCGTAGCAGCGTTTGTAATAACTGGCTGTGGTCAAAGCGATACGACAAATAAAGAACAAAAAGAAAATACAACAAAAGAAAGCAAAACAGAAAAAACGGATACAACGAAAGAAAATAAACCTGAAGAAAAAAAATCCGAAGATAAAAAAACTGAAGATAAAAAGCCTGAAAATACAGCTACTAGCTCAAGCAATTACTCTAAGCTGATTTCCTATATGGAAAAAGAAACAGGTGGTAAAACAAAAGTTCTTTTTGAAAATAAGGAACCACAAGTGTATAAAGCTGAAGATGTTTCAGTATCAATGAACGGTTACACATTAGTTGAATTAAATGGATTCCATACAAACTTCGACATTCCGTTTAATCGTCAAACAGAGGGCGGAGTTATTCTTGTGAACTACAGCGTAAAAAATAGTTCAGCTAAAGATATTTATTATATGCCAGCATTGGACATGTCATTTACTGGTGCGCAGAAAGCGTATAGTAACTATAAAGATTTAATTCCAAAAGAAGATCAGCTACCAACTAAGCTTGCTCCAACGAATGATTACTTAGTAAAAGCAGGGGAAACTATTTCTGGTTATATCGCGTATCCATTCGGAAAAGATGATCTAGCGAAAATCTCAAGTCTCTCAACAGTCTCAGTCACAGTCCCAACTGCACAAGCTAATAAAGGAAAATTTGATGCTCCAATCGGAAGTCCTGGAAGCTTTTCATTAAGTTTAAACAAACAAGGTGCTGAAAAGGTTGCAACAGATAACACTTTCTACCAAGATAAAGCTACAGCTAATAACATGGGCGATAAAAAAATGTTAAAAGAGAAATCAAGTATTAATAACAGCCAAGAATTAGGCGCTGTTAATGTTACATTAGACGGATACCAATTCACTCAATTCACACCAAATTCCGTCGAAGCTCCACGCTTTGCAAATTTTAAAAACGGTCTTGTTCTGTTAACAGTAAAATTCAAGCTTGATAACAAAGATGCTCAAGACGTTTCACTATCTCCTATAAGCTCTACATTAAGAGTGAATGATGGTACACAATATACGATTAATGAAGGTATGCTATTAAATTATGACTATAATGCTTCAGTCAAAACAGGAACATCCGGAGAGTTACTACAAGTATATATTTTAGATCAAGAGCAGTATGAAAAGATTTGGAAAGACAAAAGCTTTGAGATTGAGTTAGGACCTATGAGAAATAAAGAAGCTAAAGATATTTCACAAGGTAAAAAAGTTAAATTTACATTACCTAAATAAATTACTAAGTATATATTAGAAAAGGCATATAACATATGATTGTTATATGCCTTTTCTATTTGTATAAAGAACAAAATTTTAATTTAAGTGTATACATTTATCATTACCTATCCGTTGTATAAGTGTAGGGAGGAAAAGTGATGGGAAAAGAAAATATATTGACCTCCTATCTTATCAATTTAGGGGAGGAAGTGTTCAAACTACTATTAGCGAAAGGGGCTATAAAAGAAGATGCAGAAGACATCATCCAAAATACCTTCTATAAAGTATACACATTGCTAGATAATCTAACCGAGAGTAACATACGTCCATGGTTTTTCAGAGTCGCATTAAACGAATACATTGACTTGAAAAGGAAAAAAGAGCAACAAAACATTTATTTAACTGAAGAGATTTATTCAAAATTACAATATACAGACCGAGAATTAGACGCTGTTTTAAATAAAGATGAGATTTTCTATCTATTAAAAGATATAAAACTAGAATATAAAGAAGCTTTCTTTTTAAAGTACTACTACAACTTTTCATATGAGGAAATCGCCCTAATACTAGATATTCAAGTAAACAGTGTCAAACAAAAGTTACATCGTGCACGTAAAGCAGTTCACTCAAAAATAGGAGGAAAATCTTAATGGATACTTCTTTAAAAGATGCATTAAAAAAAGCTAAAAGGAAACATTTATTTAAAAGTATCATTACCTCTATGATCGTTGTAATCATACTTATCCCTATACTTTATAAAGTTGGCAATTACTTCGCAGCAAAAAGCTCTACGAAGCTTCACGAACGACTCTTTTTACATAACGCAATTGCAGAACCGAATGTACAAATTAACTCTCAAGTAACGAGTAATTCATCCATGTTTGGCGGCAATATTATATCAAATCGTTCTAAAAATATTAATGGTTACGTAGTCCCTTGGAATACATTAACAAGCTCCTATGGTTGGATCCGTATCAATATCGATTCCAATGAATTAACGCCTGGTTTTTATTGGTCCAATAAAGAGTTCTATGAGTACGATAAACAAACAAAGAAAAAATTTGCAACATTTTATAATCCCGCTATTAAGGAATATTTTGATGGTGTCCAAAATGAATTAGGGGAAGTTTCACAAATGAACAACTATGTTGCCGAAGTTGCTATCTCTTTCAACCAGCCCTACACACTACAAGAAATTAAAGAGAAGATTCCAGACAACTTAAACATTGTATGGTTATACATGACCTCACCAATTGGAGATGAAAGTAAAGGACCCGCTGGTATGCCAATTTACGGATTTAATCCAGACAAGTCCCCTGAAAAAGCGTACAAAGAGTTCGTTGATTCACTTAACCAATACGATGACGATGGACATGACGAAGATATCCAGAAGTTTTTAAAATCAAACAAGGACAAACCATTCGATCAAGTGAAAATCTTAGGGGTTATGCTAACAGGAAAAACAGAAAACTTTAAGGCATTAGAAAACCAAGACTTTATTCGCGGTGCTTCTGTAGGGGTTACTGCACAAGTTGTTCCTTATATAAAACCGGAGAAATAATAAGGAAAAGACAAGATAAACTAATAATAGCTAGTTAAAAGAACATACATGAATCTGTTTACTATGGGAGCTACATATTTTAGTGAAGAGCTCCCTTCATGAATTGTTCACCCTCCAAACAATTCATTTACAAATACTTTATGTACAAATGAAAAATCATAATTTTTGTTCACACTTTATCCATTGTGAATTTTTTCACAATGGATATATAATAAACATGTAAATAGAATATTGGAGGGATTTCAATGGTTATCAATTTTTTAAGAACTGATAAACGTGCTGCTTTCATATTATTATTTTTACGATTTTACATAGGTTATGCATGGCTCGCTGCTGGGATAGGAAAAGTTTTCGGACAATCTTTTGATGCAAGTGGTTTTCTAAAGGGCGCTATCGCTCAAGCGTCAGGTGACCACCCTGCCGTACAAAATTGGTGGGCAGATTTCCTTCAACACTTTGTTCTTCCAAACGCAGACCTATTTAGCTTTTTAGTTCAATGGGGAGAAATTTTTGTAGGTCTAGGTTTAATTTTAGGTGGATTAACAAAAACTGCTGCATTCTTTGGAATTATAATGAATCTTTCATTTTTACTAAGTGGAACTGTTAGTGTAAACCCAAATCTACTTATTTTAACTATGTTCATTTTAGTTGCAGGTCACAACGCTGGACGTATTGGATTAGATGGCTATGTTTTCCCTAAACTTTTCCGTAAAAACAACCATAAAACATATAAATTAAGTAAAACTGCGTAGTAACAGTTTATTTTTAAAATATAAATAAGAAAAAGAGCCTAAGTATAGGCTCTTTTTCTTATTTACTCCAAATTTAAACTCTTAACGAGCCACGAAATCCTCTAGCAGCATAATATGAATCTGCTCCATTGTGGTACACAAAAACGTGTCCAAATCGATAATCGCAAAATAGAGCACCACCGAGTTCTCGAATATCTGAAGGCGTTTGTACCCAGCTTGATGATTTCATATCGAAATCCCCAAGCTGTTGCAACTCTCGATATTGTTCTTCCGTTAATAATTCAATACCCATAGCAGTTGCCACATCAATAACGTTATTTTCTGGTTTATGTTTTTTTCTTGACTCTAACGCTTCAAGATCATAGCAAAGGCTTCTGCGCCCTTTAGGACTCTCCTTTGAACAATCAAAGAAAGTATACTCGTCCTTCTCTTCATCATAAGCAACAATATCCGGCTCACCGCCAGTTACTTCCATTTCATAAATTGACCATAATTTTTCAGTATTAGTAGCCAGCTTCACTTCAACTTTATCCCATTCAAGACCTTCATGGCGGTTCATGTTTTTCTCAAAACGAGCTTGTAATACTTTTAATAGTTCTTCACGTTGTTCTACAGATAACTCATTTTTATTCTCTGTCATATTAGTCCTCCGAATTCCGTTCCCTATAATCATTTAAATCTTCTCAATAATGGTTTGCATACAGTTTACAACAATCTGATACAATTGCACAACGAAAAATCCCTGTGCGGATATCCATTATATAGTACGAAAATCTTTCATGCTTTCTCCAAGAATATAGTGTGAAAACCACATCAAGTTCTGCTTCATAATAGCCACATTCATTCCTGGCTGATTCGAACTATATGCCATTCCTTTAAATATAATTAACTCCGTATCAACTTCCATATCTCTTAACCCTTCATATAGCTCATATGCATTTGTAATTGGAATTCTTACATCCTTTTCCCCATGTTGAATTAAGGTAGGCGTACAGGCTGATTTAATATATGTCATTGGTGATGTTTTCTTATATACCTCTGGATCATTCCATGGAGTATTTCCTAAATACATGCTAATAAAGTAAGGGATATCTGTATTTACATAATGGGTACTCCAGTTCGTAATGCCGCCCCCAACTGAAATAGCTTTAAATCTACTGCTACATGTAGAACAGAAAGCTGATATATATCCTCCGTTACTCCATCCCATAACCCCTACTCTCTCTTTATCTACAATCCCTTTTTCAACTAGTGCATCCACTCCAGATATAACATCATCATAATCAGCAAGTCCTTGTTTTCTATAGTTTGCTTTTAAAAATTCATTACCATAACCAGAACTTCCTCTATAGTTTGGCTCTAAAACGATAAAGCCTTTTTCGATAAACTGTTCAATCGGATATTTCTCATTAAAACAGTCTGAAAATATCGGAAAGGACGCCCAATTCGGACCACCATGGATTACTACTAATAAGGGATATTTTTTATTTGCGTCAAACTCTACTGGGGTTGATAAAACTCCTTCTATTTCCAGTCCATCACTACTTTTCCATGAGATGATTTCTCTGTTACTTTTAAGCCTTCCTTCGAAAAAGCTATTTTCATTTGTTACTTTTTTATCATCCAAATAGATTTCAAAGGTTTCATTCGTTATAGCCTTATTATAGGTTATATGATTGCCATCCCTTGTTATAGAGGCATCCATTATAAAGCCATCTACTTTTTCGCTTAACATTTCCACAGTGCCATCCTCACATAGCAATCCAATACGATAATTCGTTTTATCCTGCCATCTAATTAAAATCCCTTTAGCTGTCCACTGTAATGGCATAACCGTACTATCAAAATTTGTTAAAGGTTGAATTACCTCTCCAGTATTCATATCATATATCTCTAATGTATTATCTTGTATATGATTTCTATAGTAATCCTTCTCTCTTATGCTTGCTGCGTAACATATTTTATCGTCCTCAGGAGAAAAGCAGACGCTCGCTCCTAACAACTTATCTATATTCATCTTTTGTAGTTCCCCAGCTCTAACATCTAATATATATATATCACCATTCATATAATCGTTTAAGCTTGGTGTAGCCATACATACAACCTTTTTCCCATCATTTGAAATATCAAAGTTATGTATATAAAAATCCTTACCATTCGTTAGTTGATAAATACCGCTAACTTTCCGTTCCTGTTTATCATTTTGTATCACTTTTTCTATTTCAACGTAGTATAAACAATTATTCCGATGTTCCTTACCTACATGGTGAAAATCTCCATATAGTCCCTTACGTTTCTTTATTTCCTCACATTCTTTTGACTGTGCAATATAATAAAAACCTTTACCAGTAGGCTCCCATTTGAATGTATTAACTCCTTCCTTCTCATCCGTAATTTGAACCTCACTACCACCTTCTATTGATTTTACAAAGATCTGATTTGTATTAGCCCCCTCACCGCTTGGGCTAAGGTATGCAATGCTCTTGGAATCTGGAGACCATAATGGATGTATACTATCTATATCCCCATTTGTTAGTGGGTAACTCTGCCCTTTATCTGCTTCATATATCCATACATGATTTCTATACGTATTATCTTCCCAGTTAGCGCTCTTCTTAACAAATGCTACGTTTTCGCCATCATCACTTATGTTTGCACTTGATAAGACCGGTAATGAAATAATCTCTTCTATACTTAAATATGTTTTTGCTTTCACTTTCATATAATAAGCCCCCTTGTAATGTCCATGAATCTATTGTCTCTTCTTGTCGTAATAAAGGAAATTGTTCACGAATACTTAAAATGATAACGGAAAATTCAGATAAATAAAAGTGAATCTGATAAAGTTAAAATTTAATCTATAGGGTTCTATCCACTTACCAATTTTAGATGTTCTTTTTCAGCACAAAAATACCCCTTTAGATAAAATATCTAAAGGGGTACAAATTCGTAAATTTATTTTAAAGCTATATTTATTAACCTACCAATCTCCTACTCAACAGTAACAGACTTAGCTAAGTTACGTGGCTTATCAACGTCACACTCGCGGTGAAGTGCTGCATAGTATGAAATAAGTTGGAATGGAATAACTGCTACTAGCGGTGCTAATGCTTCGTGTACAGCTGGTAATACGAAGCTGTCACCTTCCATTTCTAAGCCTTTCATTGAGATGATACATGGGTTTGCTCCGCGTGCTACTACTTCTTTCACGTTACCACGAATTCCAAGGTTTACGTGCTCTTGTGTAGCAAGTGCGATAACTGGTGTACCATTTTCAATTAAGGCGATTGTACCGTGTTTTAATTCTCCTCCAGCAAATCCTTCTGCTTGGATGTAAGAGATTTCTTTTAGCTTTAACGCACCTTCTAATCCTACGTAGAAATCTACGCTACGTCCGATGAAGAAACAGTTACGAGTTGTTGCTAAAAATTGTTTTGCTAATGCGTCCATTTCTTCTTTTTGATCACAAAGTTCTATCATCGCATTTGCTACAAGTCCTAATTCGTGTGTTAAATCAAAATCAAGAACTTCGCCTTTCGCTTTAGCAATGTCCGCAGCTAAAATTGAAAGTACCGCAAGCTGTGCTGTGTAAGCTTTCGTTGATGCAACTGCGATTTCTGGTCCCGCGTATAACGGAAGTGTATAATCAGCTTCACGAGAAAGTGTAGAACCAGGTACGTTTGTAATCGTTAATGCTTTATGACCCATTTCATTCGTTTGTACAAGTACTGCACGGCTATCAGCTGTTTCACCACTTTGTGAAATGTAAATGAAGAATGGTCTCTCTGTTAATAATGGCATATTATAAGAGAATTCACTTGCTACATGCACTTCAACTGGCATTTTTGCAAACTTCTCGATAAATTGTTTTCCAACAAGACCTGCATGATAACTTGTTCCACATGCAATGATGTAAATACGATCGCTATCTAAAATCGCATTGCGGATGTCTGCATTCAGTTCAATCTCGCCATTTTCATCTTGATACTTTTGAATTATATTACGGATTACAAGTGGTTGCTCATCGATTTCTTTAAGCATGAAATGAGGGTATGTTCCTTTTTCAATATCACTTGCGTCTAATTCCGCTGTAAACGGTGCACGTTCAATCGTTTCACCTTGTAAGTTTTTAATTGTAATACTTTCTTTCGTTACGATTACGATTTCTTTATCCATTAACTCAATAAATTGATCTGTAACTTGTAACATCGCCATAGCGTCGCTCGCCACAACATTAAAGTTGTCACCAACACCTACTAATAGCGGGCTTTTGTTTTTAGCAACATAAATCATGTTTGGATTTTCAGCATCAAGTAATCCGATTGCATAAGAGCCATGTAAAAGAGATAGCGTATTACGGAACGCTTCTTCCACACTTAGTCCTGTGCTCACTTGTTGTTCCATAAGCTGTACGATAATCTCTGTATCAGTTTCACTTACGAACGTTACATCTTGTAAATATTCTTTTTTCACTAATTCATAGTTTTCAATTACACCGTTATGAACTAGTGTAAAGCGTTTTGATGTACTTTGATGCGGATGCGCGTTTACTTTGCTTGGAACACCATGTGTAGCCCAGCGTGTGTGACCGATCCCCACGCTTGCTGCTACGCTCTCATCTACGATTTCGCGAAGTTTTGCAATACGACCTTTTTCTTTGTATACAACAACACCGTTACCTGTTTGTACTGCAATACCTGCTGAATCATATCCACGATATTCTAGCTTTTCTAAACCTTTTAATAAAATTTCCTTTGCATCTTGCTCTCCAATAAATCCTACGATTCCACACATGTTTAGTCGCCGTTACAAATGCTTACATTGCTCTGCGAACATGTAACGACATAGTCCGATACCATTTTTATTTATACTAAAAAACGGATTACATATTGCTAGCCCTGTAAGCTTGTAACGGCTTTCACCTTCCTCTCGATTGGGTTTAAGTCCGTATATACTTATACAGCTAGTTTTCATCCGTTCCTTTTCTCTCATCACACTTTCACCTTTGTCCACTAAGTCACCTTAATGATTTAAGTAAAAGCTTGCGGTTGTGATGAACAACCGGGAGTCATCCGCCGAAATCTCGATAAACTCCACCTCGTCAACTACACTACTTGTAGTTCTGGCGCTTCTATAATTTACAATATTTCCTTTGAGAAAAAGAACAAGACCATCTTATAACAAACATGGATAAACCGTCAATGAAATTTTTTTCATCGTCTATAAAACATATGAAAAAGGAGCACTTTTTGTGCTCCTTTTCAATAAATTTATCGAATTATTCAGCGCCAACTTCAGCTTTCACAACTTCTACAATGCGATGTACATATGCGTCACACACTTCTTGTGTTGGTGCTTCTGCCATTACACGAATAAGTGGCTCTGTTCCAGATGGACGAACAAGAATGCGGCCATCACCGTTCATTTCTTCCTCTACAACACGAATAACTTCTTTAATTTTTTCATTTTCTAATGCTAGTTTTTTATCTGTTACACGAACGTTTACTAGTAATTGTGGGAATTTTGTCATCTCACCTGCAAGCTCAGATAATGGTTTTTTCGTCATTTTCATGATGTTTACCAGTTGAAGTGCACTTAACATTCCATCACCAGTTGTAATGTAATCAAGTAAGATAATATGACCCGATTGTTCTCCACCTAAGTTGTAACCACCACGCTTCATCTCTTCCATTACGTAACGGTCACCAACTGCTGTTTTATCACTTGTGATATTGTTAGCTTCAAGTGCTTTGTAGAAACCTAAGTTACTCATAACAGTTGAAACGACTGTATTATGCTTTAGTTGACCAGTTTCTTTCATGTACTTCGCACAAATAAACATAATTTGATCGCCATCAACGATGTTTCCTTTTTCATCTACAGCGATTAAACGGTCACCATCACCATCAAAGGCAAGACCGATATCAGCGCCTTTATCTTTTACTAATTTAGCTAATACTTCTGGATGCGTAGAACCTACTCCATCGTTAATGTTCATGCCGTTTGGTGAAGTTCCCATTGTTGAAATATCAGCCTCTAAATCCGCGAATAAGTATGGAGCTAAAGAAGACGTAGCACCATGCGCACAATCTAAAGCGATATGTAAACCAGAGAAATCTTCCTCTACAGTTTGTTTAATATATTGTAAATATTTTTGTCCGCCTTCAAAATAATCACTCACTTGTCCAAGATTCGTACCTGTTGGACGTGGTAGTTCATCAACTTCTTTGTCTAATAAAGCTTCGATTTCTGCTTCTTGCTCATCTGTTAATTTAAAACCGTCTGAACCGAAGAATTTGATTCCGTTATCCTGTACTGGATTATGAGATGCAGAAATCATAACACCTGCTTGTGCATCTAACGCTTTTGTTAAATAAGCAACACCTGGTGTAGAAATAACGCCAAGGCGCATTACTTCTGCTCCAGTTGATAATAGACCTGCTACTAAAGCTCCTTCTAACATATGTCCTGATATACGTGTATCACGGCCGATAATTACTTTTGGACGATCTGTATCTTTTGTTAATACATAACCACCAAAACGTCCAATTTTGAACGCTAATTCAGGTGTTAACTCCTGGTTCGCAACCCCGCGTACTCCATCTGTACCAAAATATTTACCCATTATGATTCGCTCCTTTTTCTGGCTCTTTTTGATTATCTACTGTTGGCTCTTGACTAGTTTCTTTTGTTGGCTCTTGACTAGTTTCTTTTTCTTTTTCTTTTTCTTTATTTTGTTCCTGTTCCGTGTCAGGCTTAGGTTCAGTTTCAGGATTTTTTGGTTTTTCAGTTTGATTATCTTGGTTATTATTTGAATCTGGTTTTTCACCGTTACCCTGTACTTCTTTGTCTGGATTTTCTTTCTTCACAATTGTGACTTTAGCACTTTTTTGCTTTGGCTCTATGGAAATATTACCAGGACCGCTCACTTGAATAGAAACATCCTTCGTCCCCGGAGATACATTTTGCAGATTAATGGCTGCTGTTATTTGAGCAGCTGTTATTTTATCTACTATACTTGTTTCTCCTGAAATATCAACGCTTATCTTCCCATCTTGCGGCGAAAGTAGCTGGGCCGTAACATCTTTAGAAAGTCCATTTTTTTGAATTGATATACCATCAATCGTTCTTGTTTTCGTTTGTTTTGTTTTTTGCACTCCTACCGAAACCTTCACTTGATTCGGTTTTGCACTTGTTACACCCTTTGGCAATAAAACAGAGGTATCGAATGTTGTAGACTCTGTCAATTGACTAAGATCTACTTCGACCCCCTCTATCGATTGTATATTATCCAAGATATCTTTTGGACCTGCTATCGTTACTTCTCTCGGCTCAATGCTAATATTTGTAACGGCCAATCCTTCTGGTAAACTCCCCTTTTTCGTATACGCTACAGGAACAGTTTTTTCAGTATTATTGGCCGTAGCTTGCGTCGCCACATTCAATGTTACACTAATTTTAGATGGACTCGTTCTTACATTTAAACGTTTTCCTTCTCTATTGTATAATGTAACTTCGGCTGTTTTTGTAACAGTTTTATTAACACCTTTTAAATCAATATACGCCTTAGCAGATGAAATACTTTCAATTTCTTCTTTCGTCCCAACTACCTCAACAGTATCAGGTTTAATGTTTGATTTTTCGAGAGTAGAACCCGCTGGCATTTGATCCTCATTTGATAATTTTAAGTCTACATGGACGTATTTTCTCGCTTTTTCATGTAGAGTAATTTTAATTGTTGATGGCTGAACTGTTCCTTTCACATCATCTGGAAGCCCGTTCGTTTTCAAAGAAACTTCATAAGTTCCTTTTTCGCTATCTCTCAAATCAACTGGTATATCAAATTGTTTTTTCGCTTTTGCTGTAGCAACTGCTGCTTTTGGGCCCTCTAACTTCACCTTAACGCCCTCTGACGGAATACCACTTACAATATATTTCTCTTCATCATACTTAAGGTTAATGGCATAATTAGTTAAGGTTTCTTTCGCATCATTTGCGAAAGGCATTATCCCCGATGTCGTATTTTTTTCAGTTAAAGTCGCTGACATAAAAAGCATACACGCCAATAGTAATGAGATCCCTTTTAGAAACCAATGATTCTCCATTAACTTATCCATGACGCTTTCTCCTCCAATTCCATAAAGACGAAGAAGTCGTTTTTTCGTTCACACTAAATTCAGCTAACAACATATCTTTCAGTTGTTCTGTCTTCAAATCACGATGCAACTTACCATTTTTCGTTAAAGAAATTTGGCCAGTTTCTTCCGACACAACTACTGTAATACTATCAGTAACTTCACTAACTCCCATTGCAGCGCGATGCCTAGTTCCTAGTTCCTTAGAGATAAAAGGACTTTCCGATAACGGAAGATAACACGCTGCTGCTTTAATGGTACTTCCTTGCATAATTACTGCTCCATCGTGAAGAGGTGTATTAGGAATGAAAATATTAATGAGTAATTCCGATGATACGTTTGCATTTAGCGGAATACCCGTTTCCACATAATCACCCATACCAGTCTCTTTTGACAAAGTAATTAATGCACCAATTCTACGTTTTCCCATATATTCCGTCGCTTTCGCTATCGCTGTTGCAACGATTTCAGGCTCATCGTCCTCCTGAGTTCCAGTACGCGAAAATAAACTCCCGCGTCCTAGCTGCTCAAGTGCTCTTCGCAATTCTGGCTGGAAAATAATAATAACGGCTAAAAATCCCCACGTTAATACTTGCTCAGTTAGCCAATAAAGCGTATGTAATTCAAGGAAAATACTGATCATCCGAACGACAATAATAACTGTAATCCCTTTTAAAAGTTGAACAGCTTTCGTCCCTCGGATTATGAGAATTAGCTTATATATAATAAACCATACAACGGCAATATCTAATACCGTACTAAGATATTTCAAAATGGTCGTATCTTCAAAAGGCATGCTAACCCTTCCTCCTACTTACGAGCAATTCTATCCATATATTGAAATATTGTTTTATGCTCTATCTGTATGTATTTCCAACAACTAGTTAATTATACCATACATGAAACAAACGACAATTACAAACAACCCTCCTTTAGTCTAAATTGGTAAGATGTCAAACATTATTATCGTACAGTATAATATAAATCATTATTATACGCTTATTTTCAAATAAAAAAAGCAACTTCTCAGTTGCTTTTCTTACATTTATTTTAGTTTTTCACCGAATAAAGAACCCATTAAAGCAACTGCTGTTGTTGCCGTTCTGTTTCGCTCATCTAAAATTGTATTTACTTCAACAAACTCAGCAGATGTAACAATATCAGCTTCCGCTAACATTTCCATTGCTAAATGGCTTTCACGATAAGATAGGCCACCAATTACAGGCGTGCCAACTCCTGGTGCATCATGAGGATCAAGACCATCTAAATCTAATGATAAATGTACACCATCAGTATGAGATAAATAAGCGATTGTTTCTTCCATAACGGCCGTCATACCCATACGATCAATCTCGTGCATCGAGAATACTTTAATACCTTCATTGCGAATAAAGTCTTTTTCTCCTTCATCTAATGCACGTGCACCGATAATGACAACATTCTCTTTTTTCACCTTTGGATATGCCCCGTATAAATCTACAAGCGTTTGATGTCCATACCCTAAACTTGCTGCAAGTGACATGCCATGAATATTTCCAGATGGTGAAGTTTCTTCTGTATTTAAGTCACCATGTGCATCGTACCAAATAACACCTAAATTTTTATAATGTTTCGCAACACCAGCTAATGTACCAATTGCGATACTATGGTCACCACCTAATACAAGTGGAAAACGTCCCTCTTCTATAATATGATCCACCTTACTTGCTAATTCGTTACATACAGTTGCAACTTGTGTAAGGTTTCTTAAGCTTGTATTTACATCTATTTCTTTTTCTCTCTCTATACATATATCTCCCATATCTTTAACGTTATATCCAATTTCTTCAATTCTTTCAATTACGCCTGCATAACGGATTGCACTCGGCCCCATATCTACCCCGCGACGCATCTGTCCTAAATCCATTGGAACTCCAATAACTGAGATTTCTTTTTTCATAGATAGTATCCCCCTTTTATGCCTTCACTAAATATTTTAAATCTTTTATATAGTCTGACTCAACTCGACATTTTTCTGTATGGATATACAAATTATTCACTTGTATTCGCCTTAAAAACCCAATTTCAAGACTATTCTATGTATAAAGTTAACTTAATGAAACAACTACCATCATTATTATTAAATAATAATAAAAAACACTCCTACATTTAGAAGTGTTTTTCTGATGCTATTTTCCATACTGCGGCAATATTCTTTGCTGTCATTTCGATATTCTCTTCCGCTACTTTATATGCCTCTTCTAATGTCATAGGACTCGCTGTAATACTAAATACTGCATCGATTCCTTTTTCATGAACAGCTGGATAATTCGGAGATACAGATCCTCCAATAGCAATGACAGGAATACGAAAATGCTTTGCACGCTCCGCAACACCTACAGGTGCCTTTCCATATGCTGTTTGTTCATCTATTCTCCCTTCGCCAGTTATAATTAAATCTGCTCCTTCTATATGCTTATCAAAATTTGTATAGTCTAATACAATTTCAATTCCTCTCCGCAAGTTTCCCTTTAACACTGCAATAACAGCTGCTCCCATTCCTCCTGCGGCTCCTGCGCCAGGTATTTTAGATACGTCGCAAGATAAGTATTGTTTAAGGATATTCGCATAATGCTTTAAATTCTCATCCAGCTCTTTCATCATCTCTGCATTCGCACCCTTTTGCCTCCCAAATACGAAAGATGCTCCTCTTATTCCAACTAACGGATTATCTACATCACATGCTGCTTCTATCTTTATATGCAGTAAGCGTGAATCCATGCATGAAAAATCAATAGCGACAATCGAATGTAACGTTCCTCCAGATGGCTCTATTACTTCCCCTTTTCCATTTATAAACCTGACCCCTAAAGCTGACAACATACCTGCTCCGCCATCATTTGTAGCACTTCCGCCAAGTCCTAAAATAATGTGCTCAGCTCCTTCGTCTAGCGCATGTAGTATAAGCTCTCCGGTTCCTTTAGTCGTTGTAATAAGTGGGTTTCGCTTTTTAACCGGAACATGTTGTAATCCTGATGCTGCTGCCATTTCAATAAACGCTGTCTTTTTATCTTTAGACATACCGTAAAAGGCTTGTACACGTTCTCTAAGCGGTCCTGTCACATGAAGAGGTATCATTCTTCCATCTGTAGCATCCACAAGTGAATCAACCGTTCCTTCACCTCCATCTCCAATTGGTATTTTTACGTACTCTGCTTTAGGAAAAATTGCTCCAAATCCTCTTTCAATAGCTTCACATACTTTTATAGCTTTTAAGCTTTCTTTATATGAATCAGATGCAATAACAACTTTCACAATTATCCCCCATCCTTTACTTTTACATTTTCTTCATTTTAAACGACAAGTATGAAAGTTGTCTTTTTAAATACAAAAAAAGCTTACATCATATGATGTAAGCTTTTTTATTTAGATGGAGCCTAGCGGGATCGAACCGCTGACCTCCTGCGTGCAAGGCAGGCGCTCTCCCAGCTGAGCTAAGGCCCCTTAGTAATAAAGCGGAAGACGGGATTCGAACCCGCGACCCCAACCTTGGCAAGGTTGTATTCTACCACTGAACTACTTCCGCGAAAATGGTGAGCCATGAAGGATTCGAACCTTCGACCCTCTGATTAAAAGTCAGATGCTCTACCAACTGAGCTAATGGCTCGTAAATGGCTGGGCTAGCTGGATTCGAACCAGCGCATGACGGAGTCAAAGTCCGTTGCCTTACCGCTTGGCTATAGCCCATTAATATTTACTAGTATGGTTATCTTTTCAAAAAAATAAACCCTCTCAGGTTATTTTAAATAAAATGGTGGAGGGGGGCAGATTCGAACTGCCGAACCCGAAGGAGCGGATTTACAGTCCGCCGCGTTTAGCCACTTCGCTACCCCTCCGACATTTAAAATATATATGGTGGAGGATGACGGGATCGAACCGCCGACCCCCTGCTTGTAAGGCAGGTGCTCTCCCAGCTGAGCTAATCCTCCAAAAGTGGTGACCCGTACGGGATTCGAACCCGTGTTACCGCCGTGAAAGGGCGGTGTCTTAACCACTTGACCAACGGGCCAAAAATTTCAAAACTCTTCCCAAGCTTCCAACCGGGCTTGAACCGGTGACCTCTTCCTTACCATGGAAGTGCTCTACCAGCTGAGCTATGGAAGCATAATGGCTCCGCAGGTAGGACTCGAACCTACGACCGATCGGTTAACAGCCGATAGCTCTACCACTGAGCTACTGCGGAA